>NZ_JAAGNB010000684.1:0-32040 GCF_010550475.1 Amycolatopsis sp. SID8362 | reverse complement strand
GACCGCGGCTGCGGCGGCGGTCGTCGCCGTGACGGTCGCCATCCCGGGCACGTCGCAGCAGACCGGGAC
This sequence comes from Amycolatopsis sp. SID8362, assembly GCF_010550475.1. NCBI lineage: Bacteria > Bacillati > Actinomycetota > Actinomycetes > Pseudonocardiales > Pseudonocardiaceae > Amycolatopsis > Amycolatopsis sp. SID8362. Next base: position 31,971 of record NZ_JAAGNB010000684.1, on the reverse strand, counting down.
GCCGAACGTCGCCGCGCCGGCGCCTTCGGGCCCGTCGGTGGGCAACGACGGCGCCGGGGCGCAGGCCCTGGTCGGCAAGGCGATCGGCGTCCGTGACTTCGGCCCGTTGCAGACCGAAGACAAGCTGGACGCGTGCATCGCGGCGGCCGGCCTCGACCCGAAGGTGCGCCCGGAGGGCATCCGTCCGGTGAACGTCGGCGGCAAGGCCGGGGTGATGATCATCCTGACCACCGGCAAGCTCGCCCAGTTCCGCCTGGTGGCTTTCGGCGCCGACTGCGGGCCCGGTAACCCGGCTGTGTTGTTCGACAAGGTCGTTGGGGAGAAGTAGCGGCTGTCACGGCTGGGAACATGGCCACCTACCATCGTGTTGAGCCTGGTACACGGGTCACTACGAGCGGAGGTCACGGGTGGCTGCCGAGGAAATCAGGAACCTGATCATCGTGGGGTCGGGTCCTGCCGGATACACCGCTGCCGTCTACGCGGCGCGGGCCCAGCTGGAACCGCTGGTGTTCGAGGGCACGCAGTTCGGCGGCGCGCTGATGACGACGACCGAGGTCGAGAACTTCCCGGGGTTCCGCGACGGCATCATGGGTCCCGACCTGATGGAGGAGATGCGCAAGCAGGCGGAGCGCTTCGGCGCGGAGCTGCGCGCGGAGGACGTCGAGTCGCTGGAGCTGACCGGGGACGTCAAGTACGTCCACGCGAACGGCAAGCGCTACGCCGCCCGCGCGGTCATCCTCGCCATGGGCGCGGCGGCGCGGTACCTGAACGTGCCGGGTGAGCAGGAGCTGCTCGGCCGCGGCGTCTCGGCCTGCGCGACCTGTGACGGCTTCTTCTTCCGCGACCACGACATCGTGGTCGCCGGCGGTGGCGACTCGGCGATGGAGGAGGCGACCTTCCTGACGAAGTTCGCGAAGTCCGTCACCGTCGTCCACCGGCGCGACGAGTTCCGCGCGTCCAAGATCATGCTCGAGCGCGCCCGCGCGAACGAGAAGATCAAGTGGCAGCTGAACTCGCAGATCACCGAGGTGCTCGGCGACGGCAAGGTCGAGGGCCTGCGGCTGAAGGACACCAAGGACGGCAGCGAGTCGACGCTGGACGTTTCGGGCTTCTTCGTCGCGATCGGCCACGACCCCCGCAGCCAGCTGGTGAAGGGCCAGGTCGACCTGGACGAGGACGGCTACGTCATCACCCAGGGCCGCACCTCCTACACCAACGTCGACGGCGTCTTCGCGGCCGGCGACCTCGTGGACCGCACGTACCGGCAGGCGATCACCGCTTCGGGCTCCGGCTGCAGCGCGGCGATCGACGCGGAACGATGGCTCGCGGAGCACGGCGAATCGGACGCGCACGAAGCGGCCGAGCTCGTCGGCGGCGGCTACGGCGCGGGCACCAACTGACTTTCCGGCGTTCACTCACCCCTGAAGGAGAAACCATGGCCAACACCGTGAAGGTGACCGACGCGACGTTCGTCGACGAGGTCCTGACCAGCGAAAAGCCGGTTCTCGTCGACTTCTGGGCCACCTGGTGCGGGCCGTGCAAGATGGTCGCCCCGGTGCTCGAGGAGATCGCGGCGGAGAACGGCGAGAAGCTGACCATCGCCAAGATCGACATCGACGAGAACCCGAACACGCCGCGTGACTACCAGGTGATGTCGATCCCGACGCTGATCCTGTTCCAGGGCGGCAAGCCGGTGAAGCAGATCGTCGGCGCCAAGCCGAAGGCCGCGCTGCTGTCGGACCTCGCCGACGTCCTCTGAGCCCAGGCACCCCCGGCGGACCCGGGGCCTGCGGGAATGCTCCCGCGGGTCCCGGGTCTTCGCCGTTCGGGGTAATCACCCCGGTGTGGGTGGATCCAGCGTGACGAGAGCCACTAACGGTTCACTACGAACGGGTTCTTGACGCACCTACCGGGCCTGCGCTGTCACCGAGAGTTCGCAAGGCACAATAGAAGACCTGGGCTTGTCCCAGCGAAGGTTTTCTGCCACGCACCGAGCCCCCGAATCGGTGCCTTAGGAAGAGCGAGGAGTGCATGCGGGTACTCCGCCGCGGTGACGCCGGTCCGGACGTCGCCGAGATCAGGTCCATCCTGGCCGGGATGGACCTGCTCCCGCCGGTCACCGGTACCGGCGACTACGGCACGTTCGACGTCGCCGTCGAGCACGCCGTCCGTGCCTTCCAGCAGCGCCGTGGGCTCATCACCGACGGCGTCGTGGGTCCGGCGACGTTCCAGGCGCTCAAGGGCGCCAGCTACCACCTGGGCAGCCGTCCGCTGTCCTACATGATCGCGTCGCCCGTCCACGGCGACGACGTCTTCACCCTCCAGGAGCGGCTGACCGAGCTGGGCTTCGACGCCGGCCGCCCCGACGGCTACTTCGGCCCGGCGACCGAGCGCGCGCTCAAGACGTTCCAGCGCGACATGCGCCTGACGCCGGACGGCATGTGCGGCCCGGCGACCATCCGCGAGCTGCACCGCCTGTCCTCGCCGCGCGCCCGCGGCGGCCGCCCCGTCTTCCTGCGCGAGCAGGAGCAGGTGCGCCAGGCCGGCCCCCGGCTGCGCGGCAAGCGCATCGTGATCGACCCCGGCCACGGCGGCGACGACCTCGGCGTGGTCGCCGGCAGCCTGCGTGAGGCCGACATCGCGTGGGACCTCGCGCGCCGCCTCGAAGGCCGGATGAAGGCCACCGGCATGGAGGCGCTGATCTCCCGCGGCCCGAACCACAGCCCCACCGAGCTGGAGCGCGCCCGCTTCGCGAACGACGCCGGCGCCGACCTGTTCCTGTCCCTGCACAGCGACGGCAACCCCTCGCCGCGCGCCCAGGGCATCGCGAGCTTCCACTTCGGCACCGGCAACGGCACGACGTCGACGGTGGGCGAGCTGCTGGCCGGCTTCATCCAGCGCGAGGTCGCGGCCCGCACGGGCATGCTGGACTGCCGCACGCACTACAAGACGTGGGAGATCTTCACCCGCACCCGCTGCCCGGCGGTCCGCGTGGAGATCGGCTACCTGACGAACCCGGACGACAGCCGCAAGCTGGCCGACCCGGCGTTCCGCGACATCGTCGCCGAGGGCATCCTCATCGCCGTCAAGCGGTTGTACCTGCTCGGCGAGGGCGACCAGCCGACGGGAACGTTCACGTTCGCCGACGTCCTGGCGCACGAGCTCGCGAAGGCCGAGTAGGCCCGACCACAACCCCTAGCGGCTCACCTTCACCTGCTCCACCACACCTGGGGACGCGCGCTCGCCGTCCCCAGGTTGGCGGGCACTTCTCCACAGGTTGTCCACCGCTCCTATCAGCGCTCTGTGGATAACTCGGCACTTCTTCCACAGTTGTGCACAGCACAGTTTCGAGCGTGACGAAACGCAGGCGCAAACGTTTGCGGAGGGGTCAGGCGCGGCCGAGACTCGGCTCGGCGGTGGTGATCGTCACCTGGCCGAGGAGGCGCTCCAGCGCGGCCTCGACGTCTTCCTTCCAGGTGATCGCCGAGCGCAGCTCCAGGCGCAGGCGCGGCCACTTCTGGTGCGGGCGGACCGTCTTGAAGCCGACGCTCTGCAGGAACGCGGCCGGCAGCACGCAGCTGTGGCCGCCGTCCGGGTCGGTCTCGTCGGGGCGCGCGTCGCCGAACGCCTCGATCGCGCGGACGCCGCGCTTGGTGAGGTCCTTGGCGACCGCCTGGACCAGCATCCGGCCGAGCCCGCCGCCACGGAACTCGGGGAGGACCTGGAAGGCCGTGAGGAGCACCGCGTCCGCGCTCGGCGGGGACGTCGGGAAGGCCAGCGCGCGCGGGACGGCGTTCGGCGGGGCGTACAGCACGAACCCGACCGGCAGCGTGTCGCTGTAGACGATGCGGCCGCAGGAACCCCACTCGAGCAGCACGCTCGAGACCCAGGCTTCCTTTTCGACCTCGGTGGCGCCGAACTCCTCCGCCTGGTTCTTCAGGTGCGGAGCGAGCTCCCAGTACACACACCGGCGACAGCTCTTCGGCAAGTGCTCGAGGTTGTCCAGTGTGACGCCCACGACGCGACGCGACACCCGCGACCTCCCTGACCTGCGCTCCCGACCGGCTGCCCGGTCGTCAAGCCGCGCGGGACCACAGCACGAACACGGGAGCCATGGTCGAGGATAGGCCGATGTGACGAGCGCCGAAAGGTCAGGGGTCCCGGATGGGTGCACGGTTACACTCGACGGGATCTGTTAACCGAGCCCCGGGTGAATCGTCGATGACCGAGAACCGCCCCAGCAAGCCGCACAGCGGCCGCCAGAACCTCGACCCGCACCTCGAGCGGTACGCCGCCCGCACCGCGGGGATGACCGCCTCGGAGATCCGAGCGCTCTTCGCGGTCGCCAGCCGGCCCGAGGTGGTATCGCTGGCCGGCGGCATGCCGAACCTGGCGGCGCTCCCGCTCGACACGCTGTCGGCACAGGTGGCCGAGATCATCGCCGAAGACGGACTGGTGGCGCTGCAGTACGGCTCCGCGCACGGCGTCCCCGCGCTGCGCGAGCAGATCTGCGAAATCATGGCGCTCGAAGGCATCAAGGCGCACCCGGACGACGTCGTCGTGACCGTCGGCTCCCAGATGGGCCTGGACATGGTCACGCGGCTGTTCTGCGACCCCGGTGACGTCGTGATCGCCGAAGGCCCGTCCTACGTCGGCGCGCTGGGCTCGTTCGCCGCTTACCAGGCGCAGGTCGTGCACGTGGCGATGGACGACAACGGCCTGGTGCCGGAGCTGCTGCGCGAAGCGCTCGCCCAGACGGAGAAGGCCGGCCGCCGCGTCAAGTTCCTGTACACGATCCCGAACTTCCACAACCCCGCCGGCGTCACGCTGGCCGTCGAGCGCCGCGCGGAGATCCTCGAGATCTGCCGCGAGCACGGCGTTCTGGTCGTCGAAGACAACCCGTACGGGTTGCTCGGCTTCGACGGCCAGACGTACCCGGCGCTGCGCTCGACCGATCCCGAGAACGTGGTGTACCTCGGGTCGTTCTCCAAGACGTTCGCCTCCGGCCTGCGCGTCGGCTGGGTGCTCGCGCCGCACGCCGTGCGCGAGAAGCTGGTGCTGGCCGCGGAGTCGGCGACGCTGTGCCCGCCGACGTTCAACCAGATGATCGTGTCGCGCTACCTGGCCACGCACGACTGGAAGGGCCAGATCAAGAAGTTCCGGGAGAACTACCGCGACCGGCGTGACGCGATGCTGTCCGCGCTGGAGCAGTACCTGCCCCCGGGCTGCTCGTGGACGAAGCCGGACGGCGGGTTCTACGTCTGGGTGACGGTGCCGGAGGGCGTCGACACCAAGGCGATGCTGCCGCGCGCGGTGACCGCCCGGGTGGCGTACGCGTCCGGCACCGGTTTCTACGCCGACGGTTTCGGCAGCCGCCAGATGCGGCTGTCGTACTGCTACCCGACACCGGAGCGCATCCGCGAGGGCGTGCGGCGGCTGGCGGCCGTGCTGGAGTCCGAAATGGACCTGGCCCGCACCTTCGGTAACGTGAGCGCGCGCCAGATCCAGGGGCCGCAGACGCCGTCCCCGGACACGGTCTAGATCTGCTTTTCGGGGGTCCGGGTGGCGGAGCCCCCGGCCGGGGCGAAGCCCCGAATGTCACAGAAGGCTAAGGAGTTTCCACGGTGGTCGACCGTACCGTTGCCGTGCTCGCCGGCGGGCTTTCGCACGAACGCGACGTCTCGCTGAGGTCCGGGCGACGGCTTTCCGCGGCGCTCAAGTCCGAAGGCCTCGGCATCGAGGAGTGGGACACCGACGCGGGCCTGCTGGAGCGCCTGCGCACCCAGCGGCCGGACGCGGTGGTCGTCGCGCTGCACGGCGGTGAGGGTGAGAACGGCTCGGTGCAGACGGTGCTGGAGATGCTGGAGGTGCCGTTCGTCGGCACCGGCTCCCAGGGCTGCCGCCGCGCGTGGGACAAGCCGACCGCGAAGGCGCTCGTCGAGAACGCCGGGTTCGCCACGCCGGGCTGGGTCGTGCTGCCGCACAGCACGTTCCGCGAGCTGGGTGCCCAGGCGGTGCTCGACGCGATGGTGGAGCGCCTCGGCCTGCCGCTGATCCTCAAGCCCGACCAGGGCGGCTCGGCGCTCGGCACCCAGGTGGTGCGCGAAGCGGCGGAACTCCCGGCGGCGATGGTCGGCTGCTTCGCCTACGGCGACACGGTGCTCGCCGAGCGCTTCGTGGACGGCGTCGAGGTGGCCGTGACGGTCATCGAGGGCGAGGACGGTCCCGAGGCCCTGCCGGCGGTCGAGATCGTCCCCGAGAGCGGCGTGTACGACTACACGGCCCGCTACACGGCCGGCCTGACCGACTTCTTCACCCCGGCCCGCCTCGACGACACCGCGGCCAAGGCGGTGGCCGAGCTGGCCGTCGCCGCGCACCGCGTGCTCGGCCTGCGGGACATCTCCCGCACCGACGCGGTCGTCGCCGCGGACGGCACGGTGCACTTCCTGGAAGTGAACCCGTCGCCGGGTCTCACCGAGACGTCGACGGTGCCGATGGCGATCGAAGCCGCGGGCAAGTCGCTCGGCACGGTGTTCGGCGAACTGATCGGTCGGGCGATTTCCCGCTGACCCGACTCACGCGAAAGGCCGCCTCGGAACCTCCGTGGCGGCCTCTTTCGTGTGATCACCAGCTGTGGTCGCCGCGACTGCTTTGCGCAATCATCACCGTGACGAAACACCCCGGGGTGATCCCTAATCGGTTTTCGGTGTCTGATTCGTCCCATTCGGATCGATCATCGCGACGATCCGTTCGAGGTCGTCGACCGAGCCGAACTCGAGGGTGATCCGGCCCTTGCGACGGCCGAGGTCGACCTTCACGCGGGTGTCGAAGCGGTCCGAGAGGCGGTTGGCGAGCTCCTGCAGTCCCGGCGCCTGGATCGGCTTGCGCGCGGCGGGCTTCGGCTTGGCCGGCTTCTCGCTCTTCTTGAGCGTGACGGCCTCCTCGGTCGCCCGGACCGACATGCCTTCCGCGATGATCCGCGCGGCGAGCTCTTCCTGGCTGTCCGCGTCCTCCAGCGACAGCAGCGCACGCGCGTGCCCGGCGGACAGGACGCCCGCGGCGACCCGGCGCTGAACCGGGAGGGGGAGCTTGAGGAGCCGGATCGTGTTGGTGATGACCGGTCGGCTGCGGCCGATCCGGCTCGCCAGCTCCTCGTGCGTGACAGCGAACTCGTCGAGCAGCTGCTGGTACGCCGCCGCCTCTTCGAGCGGGTTCAGCTGGACGCGGTGGATGTTCTCCAGGAGCGCGTCGCGCAGCATCGACTCGTCGGCGGTCTGCCGGACGATCGCCGGGATCGCTTCGAGCTCCGCCTGCTGCGACGCCCGGAGCCGCCGCTCGCCCATGACGAGCTCGTACTCGTCGTTCCCGAGTTCGCGGACCACGATGGGCTGCATGAGCCCGAACTCGCGGATCGAATGCTCGAGTTCGGCGAGCGCGTCCTCGTCGAAAACCTGCCGCGGCTGCTTCGGGTTGGGCTTGACCGAGCCGACCGGGATCTCGCGGTAGACGGCGCCGGCGACCTCGCCGCTGTGCTGCTTCGCCTGCCCGTTGGCCGCGAACCAGCCCTTGTCTTCGGTCGCCTTCTTGTCCGCTGCCGCGTCGCCGGCCGCGGGCAGGGGACCGCCGGTGGCGGGTCCGGTCGGGATCAGGGCGGCGAGGCCGCGCCCCAGCCCTCCTCGGCGCTCGGTCATGTCGAACTACCCCTCTCCAACTTCGCGCCGCGCTCGGCGATCTCCTTGGCCGCGTCGACGTAGCTCATCGCACCGCGCGAACCGGGATCGTAAGCGAGGACGGTCTGGCCGTACCCGGGCGCCTCCGACACCTTCACGCTGCGGGGGATGACGGTCTTCAGCACGGTGTCGCCGAAGTGGTTGCGGACCTCGTTCGTCACCTGATCGGCCAGCTTGGTCCGGCCGTCGTACATGGTGAGGAGGATCGTCGAGACGTGGAGCTCGCGGTTGAGGTGCTGCTGCACGAGCTCGATGTTGCTCAGCAGCTGCCCGAGACCTTCGAGCGCGTAGTACTCGCACTGGATCGGGATGAGCACCTCCTGCGCGGCGACCATCGCGTTGACGGTGAGGAGGCCGAGCGACGGCGGGCAGTCGATGAAGACGTAGTCGACGCCGATCTCGTTGAGGATCTCCGAGGAGATCGCTTCCTTGAGCCGGGACTCGCGGGACGCCATCGAGACGAGCTCGATCTCGGCGCCGGCGAGGTCGATCGTCGCGGGAACACAGAAGAGGTTCGGCGACTGCTCGGTCGGCTGGGCGGCGTCCGCGAGCGTCACCTCACCGATCAGCACCTCGTAGATGGACGGCGTCCCGGACCGGTGGTCGACGTCGAGCGCGGTGCTCGCGTTGCCCTGCGGGTCGAGGTCGACGACGAGCGTCTTGAGCCCGTGGACGGCGAGCGCGGCGGCGAGGTTGACCGTGCTGGTGGTCTTGCCGACGCCACCCTTCTGGTTGGCGACGGTCAGCACGCGACGGCGCCCGGGGCGGGGGAGTTCCCCCTCCTTCGGGTGCAGCAGACGCGCGGCGCGGGCGGCTTCTTCGGCGATCGGGGTCCAGCCCACGTCGGGGGTGGTCTCCGTGGAGTCGGACGGCGGGGGATTCACCGGTCTCGACACCTCCTCCATGTAGACGTCTGGTCGGTGGTCGAGTCGCGTCGTTTCACGTGGAACATGGCGACCCGTTAACGCTTCCTGCTCCGCGCCTTCGGCTTGGTTGCCGTCGGCAGGCGACGGATCTTCACAACCGTGCTGGGGACCTCTAGTACTGCGGCACCGCATTCGACGATCAGCGGATCGGCCCCGCCGGCCTTGCGGATGGCGGCGCCGTCCCGGTCGATCTCTTCCGCCGCGCTGGCGCCCTTGAGGGCCACCAGAAAGCCGTCGGACCGAACGAGCGGCAGACACCAGTCCGCGAGCCGGGCGAGCGGGGCGACCGCGCGAGCGGTGACGATGTCGGCGCCACCGAGCTGCTCACGCACAGGCCGCTCCTCCGCGCGTCCACGGACGATGGTGATCGGGAGTTCCAGCTTCTCGGCCACCTCGGCCAGCCAGTCCACCCGGCGAGCCATCGGTTCAAGCAAGACGATATCGAGGTCCGGTCGCGCGATCGCGAGCGGTACTCCCGGAAGCCCCGCCCCCGAGCCGACGTCGACAACGCGAGCCCCTTCGGGCATCTGCTCGCCGATGACGGCCGAGTTGAGGACGTGCCGCTCCCACAGCCGCTCGACCTCCCGCGGCCCGATCAACCCACGCTCGACGCCGTGACGCTCCAGGAGTTCGACGTACCCAGCCGCTTGGTCGACGTGCTCTCCGAACACCCGCTCCGCCGCGGCCCGTACCGCCACCGCGGCCTGCTCCAAGCTCACTCCGTCTACTCCTCGTCCGCGCGTTTCACGTGAAACGCGCTCGTTCGATTGTCCCTGATGTCGGAGCGAAAACGAGCCGACAGACCGCAGATGTGGACAACTCCACTCACCCGGCGGCCCCCCTGTGGGTGGTTCCACGTGAAACACGGCGGGCGAGTCGTCGGCTGCGAGCCAGTTCCACGTGAAACATCACCGCTGTAATTCGCTCGCCCGCGGCCGGGCGGAAGACTCCGGCGGGCCCGGTGGCGACACCGGCTCGGTCAACACCATCGCGTGCGCGTGCTCGCCGAACGGCCGGAACGACTGCACCAGAATCGGTACGCGTCCAACCGCGCAGAGCGCATCAACGCGAGCACGCCGTAGTCGATCGCGTGGACTCAGCCGAGCCACGAGCGGTCCGCCGCTGTCGTCGTGGGTACCGGCCAGGCCAACGCCCGGGCCACTCGCGCGGGAACAGCAGTCCGGCGCCCGCGCCGCGCCGACCGTCCACACGTACAAAAGAAGCGGCCCCACCTGACCGGGTCAAGTGGGGCCGCTTCGCAAGACCGGGTCTCAGGACTCCGGGAAGATCACCACGCGGCGCTTCGGGTCTTCGCCCTCGCTCTCGCTGGTGACGCCGGCGACCGTCGCGACCGCGTCGTGGACCACCTTGCGCTCGAACGGGCTCATCGGCTGGAGCCGCACCCGCTCGCCGCTCTGGAGGACCGACTCCGCCGTCGAGCGGCCGAGCTCGCGGAGCTCCTCGCGGCGGTCCGCGCGCCAGCCCGCGATGTCCAGCATCAGCCGGCTGCGCGAGCCGGTCTCCTGCTGGACCGCCAGGCGGGTCAGCTCCTGCAGCGCCTCGAGCACCGTGCCGCGGGGGCCGACGAGCTTTTCGAGGTCTTCGCCGCCGTCGATGCTGACGATCGCGCGGCCCGCTTCGACGTCCAGGTCGATGTCGCCGTCGTAGTCGAGCAGGTCGAGCAGGCGCTCGAGGTAGTCGCCGGCGATGTCGCCCTCCTGGACGAGGACGTCATCACCGCCGCCCGCCTTCTGCTCGCCCGCTTCGTCAGCGGCGGCCGGGGTCACGTCGTCCTTATCGGCGTCGATCGTCTCGATCGTCTCCGACATCATTCGTCTCCTCTCCGAACCGGTCGCGCCTCAGCGGCGCTTCCGGCCCGACTTCCTGGTCGAGTCTTTGAGAAGGCCCGGCACGCCGGTGCCGTTGTCCTTCGAGCCGTTCTGGCCGTTGGTCTCGGTGGGCGTCGTGTCCGCCTTCGCGGAATCGCTCGCAGAAGACGTCTGGGCGAAGCCGTGGGCCGAACCCGCCTTGGTGATCTTCTTCGAGGTGCCGCCCTGAGCGGGCTGGTTCTTCTTCTGCTGGACCGGCTTCTGACCGACCTTCGGCGCGGTCGGCTTCTGGCCCGGCTTCGGGCCGAGCGACGCGCGCTTCTCCGCGGCCTCCGCCTTGCGGGCCGCCTCTTCCTTGTCGATCTTCGTGTAGACGAGCCGCTGCTGCATCAGGGTCCAGCCGTTGTTCGCCAGCCAGTAGAAGAGGAGGCCGAGCGGGAACAGCGCACCGAAGACGAGCACACCGAGCGGGAAGATGTACATCGTCAGCTTGTTCATGATCGCGGTCTGCGGGGTGGCCGACGCGGCGTTCTGGCGGGCCACCGAGTGGCGCGCGGTGAGGTGCGTGGCGATCGACGCGACGATCATCAGGGGCAGCGCGACCGGGAGCACGCTCCAGTGGAAGCCGACGTTCGTGGCGCCACCGCTGACGACGCCGACACCGTTGTAGACGGCCTCACCGAGGTTGACGCCGAAGAGCTTCGCGTTGACGTAGGACTCGACGTCGTGCTGACTGAAGAAGTAGTTCTCGGTCTTCGGCCCGCCACCGGGCGGCGGCATCGTGAACGCGCGCAGGACGTGGTTCAGGCCGATGAAGACCGGGATCTGGAGCAGCATCGGCAGGCAGCTGCCGAGCGGGTTGACGCCGTGCTCGCGCTGGAGCTTCTGCATCTCCTGCGCCTGGCGCTGCCGGTCGTTCGCGTACTTCTTCTGGAGCTTCTTCATCTCCGGCGCGAAGTCCTGCATCTTCTTCATCGACCGGACCTGGTTCACGAACGGCTTGAACATGATGCCGCGGACCGTGAACGTCAGGAAGATGATGCCGAGGATCCAGGCGACCGCCGTCGACTCCCCGAAGACGAACCCGAAGACCTTGTGCCAACACCAGAGGATGAAGGACACGGGGTAGTAGATGAAATCGAGCACTGCTGCTACTCCTCGATCGGTGTTTCAGGTCGTCGGTGGCGCCACGAGAACTCCTCGGGCACGGGGTCGCGGCCGGGTGGCGTCCAGGGGCCGCAGCGCAGCAGCCGGCGCAGCGCGAGGTAGGAGCCGCGGCCGGCACCGTGCCGGGTCAGGGCTTCGACTGCGTACGCGCTGCAGCTCGGGTAGAACCGGCAAGCCGGCGGGAGGAAGGGCGAGATCGCCTTGCGGTAGAGCTTGATGGGGAGCAGCAGGACCCAGGCGACGGGACCGGGGCGCGGGGGCGCGGGTTCGACGTCGTGGTCGTGGTCGTGCTCGGGGGTGGCTCGCATGCCGGTCACACCGCTGATCCGTGGTCGGGGGTCGCGTCCGCGGGACGCGTCGGGCGGGGGACATCCCCGGCCGGACGGCGCGACGACAGAAGCCCCAGCCGACGCAACGCGGCGTCGAGGTCGGACCCAAGCTCGGCGCTGGACGCGGTCGACGACGGCGGCAATGCCCGTACGACCAACGAAGTGCCGGGCGGCAGTGTTCCGAGCTTGGCGGAAACGAGATGACGCAACCGGCGGGAGACGCGGTGGCGCACCACCGAGTTGCCGACGGCCTTGCTCACCACAAAACCCGCCCTGGCCGCCGACGGTACGTCGACGGCCCCGGACGGGTCCGTGGTCAGTGCGTGGACGACGAGGCGACGCCTGCCTGCCCGGGACCCGCGACGGAGAACCACGCGGAAATCCTCGCTCCGCCGCAGACGTGCGGCAGCCGGCAGCACGGCGCGCCCCGACGTGCCGGATCAGGCGGACAGCGCGGCGCGGCCCTTGCGACGACGGCCAGCCAGGATGGCCCGGCCGGCACGCGTCCGCATGCGCAGGCGGAAGCCGTGCGTCTTGGCGCGACGGCGGTTGTTCGGCTGGAAGGTGCGCTTACCCTTGCTCACTGCTTCTCCTGTGTGTCGCGTCGGGCGGGAAGAATCTCTTCCCCCCACCTGGCGTGTCGTGCGGGCGCACGGCAGTCTCTGGTGTCTCCTACCAACGTGTGGCCTCGTCACGACGAGCGACGACAACGTGGGCACGCGAATAGCACCCGTCGCATACGGGAGACCTTACGAGGGTACGCACCCCCGTCGGGCGGCCGGTAAGCACCCCCTCGGCCACGGTACGCGACCGGCTCGCGGGGCCGAGATCGTCGACGCCGCGGCACCGAATGGCAACACGCCGTACACCGTGAAATGCTGGCCGCCGAGGATGCCTTGTGGCAGCGGGCGGGGCTTGTTAGCGTGCCCCTCTCGGGTCACCGGTCGAGGTGCACGAGTATCCGGGTGGTGGAGTGCCCACCGGCGTACGACGAGCCCGCAGGTGGCGTCGCCGCGGGTCGCCGTACATTAGTGCACAGCTGTGGACAACTATGTGGATATTCGCTGTGCCGGTGCACACGCGGGTCCGCTGCGGAGCACGGGCCGCGTGACCAGGGGCGTTCGGCCGTCCACGCCGACGAGGGGAGGGGAGCCAGTCAGGTGTCGGAGCACCAGCACAATCTGGGTGTCATCTGGGAACAGGTGGTACGCGAACTGTCGGACGGGACCCTGTCCCCGCAGCAGCGCGCGTGGATGCGCGTCACCCGCCCGATCGGCCTGCTCGACGGCACCGCTCTGCTGGCGGCCCCCAGCGACTTCGCGAAGGAAGCGATCGAACGCGGCCTGCGCGGCGCGATCACGGACGCGCTTTCCCGGCGGCTCGGCCGCGCCATCTCGCTCGCGGTGAAGGTCGACAGCGCCGAAGCGGTCACCCCGGCCCCCGCGCCCCGCTATGCGCCGTCACCCGGCCGGGTGGAAAACGGGGCGAGCCCGGAGCCCGTCCCCTCGCTGCCGGCCAACGGCGCGCCGATGATGCCCCCGCCGCGTCCCGAACCGGTTCCGCCGCTGCCGCCGCACCAGTCCGCCGCGGCGAAGCCGGACGACGGGGACGACACCGACGAAGAGGTGGACGAAGAGGGCGACGCGCTCGCCGCCGTCCACGAGATCTGGCCGACGTTCTCCGGGCAGCCGATCGCCGGCCAGCCCTACACCGCGCCGGCGCAGCCGCAGACGTCGAAGACGAAGCTGAACGAGAAGTACACCTTCGACACCTTCGTCATCGGCGCGTCCAACCGCTTCGCGCACGCGGCCGCGGTCGCCGTCGCCGAAGCGCCCGCCCGCGCGTACAACCCGCTCTTCATCTGGGGTGAGTCCGGGCTCGGCAAGACGCACCTGCTGCACGCGGTCGGCCACTACGCGCAACGGCTCTTCCCCGGCATGCGCGTCCGGTACGTCTCGACCGAAGAGTTCACGAACGACTTCATCAACTCGCTGCGCGACGACCGCAAGGTCGCCTTCCAGCGGCGCTACCGCGACATCGACATCCTGCTCGTCGACGACATCCAGTTCCTGGAAGGCAAAGAAGGTACGCAGGAAGAGTTCTTCCACACCTTCAACACCCTCCACAACGCGAACAAGCAGATCGTCGTCAGCTCCGACCGCCCGCCGAAGCGCCTCGAGACGCTGGAAGACCGGCTGCGGACGCGGTTCGAGTGGGGCCTGATCACCGACATCCAGCCGCCCGAGTTGGAGACGCGCATCGCGATCCTCCGGAAGAAGGCGGCGCAGGACCGGCTGGCGGTGCCCGGCGAGGTCCTGGAGTTCATCGCTTCGCGCGTCGAGGCGAACATCCGGGAGCTCGAAGGCGCGCTCATCCGCGTCACGGCGTTCGCGTCGCTGAACCAGCAGCCGGTCGACGTCGGGCTCGCGGAGATCGTGCTGCGGGACCTGATCCCGGACTCGCACGCGCCGGAGATCACCGCGCCGACCATCATGGGCGTCACGGCCGAGTTCTTCGACGTGACGCTCGACGACCTGTGCGGCCCCGGCAAGACGAAGGCGCTCGCCACGGCCCGCCAGATCGCGATGTACCTCTGCCGCGAGCTGACCGACATGTCGCTGCCGAAGATCGGGCAGACGTTCGGCGGCCGCGACCACACGACCGTCATGCACGCGGACAAGAAGATCCGCAAGGAGATGGCCGAGCGCCGGCGCATCTACGACCAGGTGCAGGAGCTGACGTCGCGCATCAAGCAGCGCGCCCGCCAGTAGCCGCACTTCTCCCTTACCGCACAACGACTTCGGGGCGTCCGCACACAGTGGACGCCCCGAAGTCGTCTTCGGCGTGCCCTCGCGAAATTCGTGAAACTTCTTTGTACACAGCCGAGTTTCCCCATGGTGTGGGCAGTTTGCCCACAGTGCCAACGGATCCCTCAACAGCGACGACGCGGATTCCATCCCCACCCCGCCCACAGGTGATCCACAGGAAATCCACACCGTTGTCCACGCTGATTCCACAGGTTGCCCACATTCTGTGCACAGGCGGAGCCGATCACTCGGTAGGGCGATTCGGACCCCTCCGGGCACCCCCAGAACCTGGGGACGGATCGCCGCACACCTGGGGACAACCGTGGGGACAACTGGGGATGACTGTGGACGAATCGGCGACCGCCCGAATCCATCCACCGACGCCCCGATCTGCCCACAGGTCCGCCACCAGGGTTCTCCACACGCCCGCGAGCGCTCCGACCTGCGCGAACGAGCTCCATCCACACAATCCACAACGCCTACTACTGCTACTGCCCTTAGATCTTTTCTAAGAGAGAACAAAACAAAAACAGGCGATGGACGAAGTTGGGGACAGTGGCGAGAACGTGTCGTCAAGTCGACAAAGTCAAGGGGAGGCCGAGGTGACGTCGGCCGCCGCGACGGCCTAACGTGGACGCCTGCACCTGGTCCGCGCTCGGCCGCTCACGCGGAGGGCGGACCGGCCGGAGGGGGCAGCCGGTCACTGTCCCGCGAGAAGAGGCCTGGCCCGAGCCACCGCGGCTCGGTCGTCGAAAGGATGCGCGCATGAAGATCCGCGTCGAGCGTGACGGGCTCGCCGACGCCGTCGCGTGGGTGGCCAGAAGCCTCCCCTCCCGGCCTCCGGTGCCGGTTCTCGGCGGTGTCCTCCTCGACGCCGGTCCGGACGGCGACACCGACGCTCTGACCGTCTCGGGCTTCGACTACGAGGTTTCCGCGACCGTGGGCGTCCCGGCGACCATCGCCGACGGCGGCCGCCTGCTGGTCTCCGGCCGCCTCCTCGCCGACATCACCAAGGCGCTGCCCGCGCAGCCGGTCGAGATCTCCGTCGACGGCGCGCGCGCCACCATCACGTGCGGCAGCGCGCGCTTCTCCCTGCCGACCATGCCGGTCGAGGACTACCCGCAGCTGCCGTCCCAGCCCGCGTTCGCGGGCGAGCTCGCCGGCGACGCGTTCGGCCAGGCCGTCACCCAGGTCGTCGTCGCCGCGGGCAAGGACGACACCCTGCCGATGCTGACCGGCATGCGGCTGGAGATCTCCGGCAGCTCGCTGACCCTGGTCGCGACCGACCGCTTCCGGCTCGCCATGCGCGAGTTCACCTGGCAGCCCGCCGAGGGCCTCGCCGACGCCGCGGTGCTCGTCCCGGCGCGCACGCTCGCCGAGGCGGCCAAGACGCTCGGCGCGAGCGGCGCCACCATCCGGCTCGCCCTCGCCAGCGGCGAAGGCCTGCTCGGGCTGTCCGGTTCCGGCCGCTACACGACGACCCGCCTGCTCGACGCGGAATTCCCGCCGTACCGCCAGTTGCTGCCCGCGTCGCACACCTCACGCGCGGTCATCGACGTGTCCGCTCTCACCGAGTCCATCAAGCGCGTTTCCCTGGTGGCGGAGCGGGGGACTCAGGTACGACTGGAGTTCGGGGACAACTCGCTGCGGTTGTCCGCGGGCGGCGACGACGAGGGAAGCGCCGAAGAGGAGCTTCAGGTCGAGTACGAAGGTGAGCCGGTGACCATCGCGTTCAACCCGGGTTACCTCGTCGACGGCCTCGGCGCGCTGCACAGCGACCGGGCGGAACTGACGTTCACCACGCCGAACCGGCCGGCGCTGATCAAGCCCGCCGACCCCGAGGGCAACGTCGTCCCCGGCTACCTCTACCTCCTGATGCCGGTCCGCCTGCCGGGCTGACCCGCACCTTTTTCCTGAGCACGTAAGGGGATCTCATGGTTCAGCTCGGTCTGATCGGCCTGGGCAAGATGGGCTTCAACATGCGTGAGCGGCTGCGCGCGGCCGGTCACGAGGTGGTCGGCTACGACCGCAACCCGGACGTCTCCGACACGACGTCGCTCGAAGACCTGGTGTCCAAACTGGAGGGTCCGCGGATCGTCTGGATCATGGTCCCGGCCGGCGAGCCGACCCGGCAGACCGTGACCGAGCTCGGCAACCTGCTTTCCGCCGGCGACATGGTGATCGACGGCGGCAACTCGAAGTACACCGACGACAAGCTGAACGCCGATCTCCTGGCGGCGAAGGAAATCGGCTACGTCGACTGCGGCGTCTCGGGTGGCGTGTGGGGCAAGGACAACGGCTACGGCCTGATGGTCGGCGGCGCGGCCGCCGACGTCGAGCGCGCGATGCCGATCTTCGACGCGCTGCGGCCGGAGGGCCCGCGCGAAGAAGGCTTCTCGCACGCCGGCGACGTCGGCGCGGGCCACTACGCGAAGATGATCCACAACGGCATCGAGTACGGCATGATGCAGGCCTTCGCCGAAGGCTTCGAGCTGCTCGAGGCCGCGAAGGTCGTCAAGGACGTGCCCGCCGTCATCAAGGGCTGGCAGCGCGGCACGGTCGTCCGGTCGTGGCTGCTCGACCTGCTCGTGCGCGCGCTCGACGAGGACCCGGAGCTGGACGACCTCGAAGGCTACGTCGAGGATTCCGGCGAAGGCCGCTGGACGCTGGAAGAGGCGATCAACAACGCGGTGCCGGCGCCGGTCATCTCGGCGGCGCTCTTCGCGCGGTTCGCTTCGCGCCAGGAGCACTCGGCCGCGATGCGCGCGGTCGCCGCGCTGCGCAACCAGTTCGGCGGGCACGCCGTGAAGAAGGCCGGCGGATAAGGAGCAGCTGGTGTATCTGCGTCACCTGCAGGTCACCGACTTCCGCTCCTGGCCGCAGGCCGATCTCGCGCTCGAACCGGGGCCGACCGTGCTGGTCGGCCAGAACGGTCGCGGCAAGACCAACCTGCTCGAGGCGATCGGCTACGTCGCGACGCTGGGCTCGCACCGCGTCGCGACGGACGCGCCGCTGATCCGGCACGGCTGCGAGCGCGCGCTGGTGCGGGTCGCGGTGGTCAACGACGACCGCGAGCTGACCGTCGAGCTGGAGATCACGGCGGGCCGCGCGAACCGCGCCCGGGTCAACCGCGGCGCGGTCGGCCGGCCGCGGGACGTGCTCGGGATCCTGCGCACGGTGCTGTTCTCGCCGGAGGACCTGGCGCTCGTGCGGGGCGACCCCGGCGAGCGCCGCCGGTTCCTCGACGAGCTGCTCGTGCTGCGCGCGCCGCGGTACGCAGGGGTCCGCGCGGACTACGAGAAGGTGCTGAAGCAGCGCAACGCCCTGCTCAAGACGGCCGGGAAACGGCGTACGGGCCGCGAAGACCCGTACGCGCTGTCGACGCTGGAAGTCTGGGACGACCACCTCTCGGTGGCTGGTGCGGAGCTGCTGGCCGCGCGCCTGAACCTCGTCGCGGACCTCGGGCCGTACGCCGCCGCGGCGTACATGGGGGTGGCGCCGGACTCCCGGCCGGCGAAGATCGCGTACCGCTCGTCGCTGGGTGCGGCCCTCCCGGAGACGTACGGCGTACCGGACGGGGAACGCGCGCAACCCGATGTCCTCAAGGACGTCTTGCTCAAGGCGCTCGGTGAAGCCCGGAAGGCCGAGCTCGAGCGCGGGATCAGCCTGGTCGGCCCGCACCGGGACGAGCTGGAGCTGATCCTGGGCGAGGCGCCGGCCAAGGGCTACGCGAGCCACGGCGAGTCGTGGTCGTTCGCGCTGGCGCTGCGGCTCGGCAGCTACGAGCTGCTGCGCGGGGAGGCGGGCGAACCGGTGCTGCTGCTCGACGACGTGTTCGCCGAGCTGGACCGCAAGCGCCGCGCCCGGCTGGCCGAAGTGGCGGCGGGCGCCGAGCAGGTGCTGGTGACCGCCGCGGTCGACGAAGACGTGCCCAGCGAGCTGGCCGGCGGCCGGTTCGTGGTGGCGGATGGCGAGATCACGCGTGGCTGAGCCGAACGAGAGAGCACCCGGTGTGACGGGCCGCACAAACCGCACCCGATCTGGGGACAAACCTGTGGACAGTGTGGATAACACGGTGAATGAGTTATCGCTGCCCGTGACCGTGCGGCCAGATAGGTGGCACAAAACGCCCGAAACCGACAGTAGGTCTACCGTCGGTAGTACGGGTGAGAGCGGCGTTGCGCCGAACGGGGCAGCCCCGACCGGGCGCGATCTCGCCCACGCCGCGCTCGAGGCGGCCAAGGCGAAGGCCAAGGAACGGGGTACCTCGCCGGGCTACCGGCGGCGTGCCGTCGGGGGCGGCGGCGGGCAGAACCCGCGGCGTCGCCGCTGGTCAGGGCCAGGAGCGGACCCGCGCGACCCGCAGCCGCTCGGCCGGCTCGTCTCCCGGCTGGTCACCGACCGGGGCTGGAACGAGAGCGTCACGAGCGCCCGCGTCTTCGCCCAGTGGGCGCGGCTGGTGGGTGAGGACGTCGCGGAACACGCCCAGCCGGTCGCGCTGAAAGACGGCGAACTCACCGTGCGCGCCAGCTCCACGGCGTGGGCCACGCAGCTCCGGCTGCTGCAGGGAAAACTGCTGCACAAGATCGCCGCGGGCGTCGGGAACGGCGTCGTCAAGCGGATGCGGATCCAGGGTCCGACCGCCCCGAGCTGGCGGAAAGGGCCCCGGCACGTGCCGGGGCGCGGCCCGCGTGACACGTACGGCTGACCCGGGTTGCGCGTTGCTCGGTTGAATGCCCCGAGAACGCATCCAGACCTCCCGAGATACGTCAAGACTCGGCTCGAACCGATTTCGTTCGTCTGTGACGCGTTCAGGGGTGTCCTTGCCGCATGTCAGCGGACGCGGCCAAGTACACTGGGAGGGAGCGAGCGTCCGCTCGGGCGAGACGAGGAGAAACAACGCCGGTGACCGAGAACAAGAGCGAGTACAACGCGTCGTCGATCACGGTGCTCGAAGGCCTCGAAGCGGTCCGCAAGCGCCCCGGCATGTACATCGGTTCCACCGGTGAACGCGGGCTGCACCACCTCGTCCAGGAAGTCGTGGACAACTCCGTCGACGAGGCGATGGCCGGGTACGCCACCAAGGTCGAGGTTACCCTCCTCGCCGACGGCGGGGTGCGCGTCGTGGACGACGGCCGCGGCATCCCGGTCGACATGCACCCCAAGGAGAACAAGCCGACCATCGAGGTCGTGCTCACCCAGCTCCACGCGGGCGGCAAGTTCGACAGCGACTCCTACGCGGTGTCCGGCGGTCTGCACGGCGTCGGCATCTCCGTGGTGAACGCGCTCTCGACGAAGCTGCTCGCCGAGGTCAAGTACGGCGGCCGCAGCTGGCGCCAGGAGTACACGAACCAGATCCCGGGTCCGCTCGAAGACCTCGGCCCGGCCACCGAGACCGGGACGACGATGACGTTCTGGGCCGACGGCGGCATCTTCGAGACCACGACGTACAACTTCGAGACGATCTCGCGCCGGCTCCAGGAGATGGCGTTCCTCAACAAGGGGCTGACGCTGTCCCTGCGCGACGAGCGCGTCGCCGACGAGGAGACCGAGGAGGACGCGGAGGGCAAGGTCGCCCGCGTCAAGGAGAAGGTCTACTGCTACCCGGGCGGGCTCGAGGACTTCGTCAAGCACATCAACGGCAGCAAGGACCCGATCCACCCCAGCGTGATCTCCTTCGACGCGAAGGGCACCGGCCTCGAGGTCGAGGTCGCGATGCAGTGGAACACCGGGTTCACGCCGTCGGTCTACACGTTCGCCAACACGATCAACACGCACGAGGGCGGCACCCACGAAGAGGGCTTCCGCGCCGCGCTGACCCGCGTCGTCAACGCGTACGCGCGCGACAAGAAGCTGCTCAAGGAGAAGGACGCCAACCTGACCGGTGACGACGTGCGCGAGGGTCTCGCCGCCATCGTCTCGATCAAGCTGGGCGAGCCGCAGTTCGAGGGCCAGACCAAGACCAAGCTGGGCAACAGCGAGGCCAAGACGTTCGTGCAGCAGCAGTCGAACGAGTGGCTGGCGGACTGGTTCGAGCGGAACCCGGCCGAGGCGAAGACGATCATCAACAAGTCGATCTCCTCGGCGCAGGCCCGGATGGCCGCCCGCAAGGCGCGCGACCTGGTCCGCCGCAAGGGCGCGCTCGACATCGGCGGCCTGCCGGGCAAGCTCAAGGACTGCCGCTCCACCAAGCCGGAGGAGTGCGAGCTCTACATCGTCGAGGGTGACTCGGCGGGCGGCTCGGCCAAGGAGGGCCGGGACTCGATGTACCAGGCGATCCTGCCGATCCGCGGCAAGATCATCAACGTCGAGAAGGCGCGCATCGACCGCGTCCTCAAGAACACCGAGGTCCAGTCGCTGATCACCGCGCTGGGCACCGGCATCCACGACGAGTTCGACCTGTCGAAGCTGCGCTACCACAAGATCGTGCTGATGGCCGACGCCGACGTCGACGGCCAGCACATCACCACGCTGCTGCTCACCCTGCTGTTCCGCTTCATGACCCCGCTGATCGAGCACGGCCACGTCTTCCTGTCGCGGCCGCCGTTGTACAAGATCAAGTGGCCGCGGATGGAGCCGGAGTACGCGTACTCCGACCGCGAGCGCGACGCCGTCATCAAGGCCGGCGTCGAGGCCGGCAAGAAGCTGCCGAAGGACGACGCGATCCAGCGCTACAAGGGTCTCGGCGAGATGAACGCCGAAGAGCTGTGGGAGACCACGATGGACCCGGCGAACCGCCTGCTGGGCCGGGTCACCATGGACGACGCCGCCCAGGCCGACGACCTGTTCTCGGTCCTGATGGGCGAGGACGTCGAGGCCCGCCGCTCGTTCATCACGCGCAACGCCAAGGACGTGCGCTTCCTGGACGTGTGAGCGTCCCCCGACCTTGTCCCGCCAGGACCCACCCGAGAAGGACCAGATGACGGAAACCCTGCCGCCGGCTCCGGAGAACGACCGGATCGAACCGGTCGACATCCAGCAGGAGATGCAGCGCTCCTACATCGACTACGCGATGAGCGTGATCGTGTCGCGCGCGCTGCCCGACGTCCGCGACGGCCTCAAGCCGGTCGCGCGCCGCATCCTGTACTCGATGTTCGACTCCGGCTTCCGGCCGGACCGCGGGTACAACAAGTGCTCCCGCGTCGTCGGCGACGTCATGGGCAACTACCACCCGCACGGCGACTCGGCGATCTACGACGCCCTCGTGCGACTCGCCCAGCCGTGGTCGCTGCGCTACCCGCTGATCGACGGCCAGGGCAACTTCGGCTCGTCGGGCAACGACCCCGCGGCCGCCATGCGGTACACGGAGTCCCGGCTCGCGCCGCTGGCCATGCAGATGCTGGCCGACATCGAAGAAGACACCGTCGACTTCTCCGACAACTACGACGGCCGCACGCAGGAGCCCGACGTCCTGCCGTCGCGGTTCCCGAACCTGCTGGTCAACGGCGGTTCCGGGATCGCGGTCGGGATGGCGACCAACATCCCGCCGCACAACCTGCGCGAGGTCTCCGAAGGCGTCGTCTGGGCGCTGGAGAACCCCGAGGCGACCGACGACGAGCTGCTGGCCGCGCTGCTGGTCCGCATCAAGGGCCCGGACTTCCCGACCAAGGCGATGATCCTCGGCACGTCCGGCATCGAAGACGCCTACCGCACGGGCCGCGGCTCGATCCGGATGCGCGCGGTCGTCGAGGTCGAAGAAGACGCGAAGGGCCGCACGATCCTGGTCGTGTCGGAACTGCCGTACCAGGTCAACCCGGACAACCTGGTCGAGAACATCGCGAACCTGGTCCGCGACGGCAAGCTCACCGGCATCTCGGACATCGCCGACGAGTCCAACAGCCGCTCCGGCATGCGGATCGTCGTCACGATCAAGCGGGACGCCGTCGCGAAGGTCGTGCTGAACAACCTGTTCAAGCACACGCAGCTGCAGCAGAACTTCGGCGTCAACATGCTGGCGCTGGTCGACGGCGTGCCGCGCACGCTGCGGATCGACCAGATCATCCGGCACTACGTGAAGCACCAGGTCGAGGTCATCGTCCGGCGGACCCGCTACCGCCTGAAGAAGGCCGAAGAGCGGGCCCACATCCTGCGCGGGTACGTCAAGGCGCTGGACATGCTGGACGAGGTCATCGCCCTCATCCGGCGGTCGCCCTCGGCGGACGAAGCCCGGCCGGCCCTGATGGAGCTGCTGGACGTCGACGAGATCCAGGCCACCGCGATCCTCGACATGCAGCTGCGGCGCCTGGCCGCACTCGAGCGCCAGCGGATCATCGACCAGCTGGCCGAGATCGAGCTCGAGATCGCCGACCTCAAGGACATCCTCGAGAAGCCGGAGCGGCAGCGCGCGCTGATCCGCGACGAGCTGATGGCGATCGTCGAGAAGTACGGCGACGACCGGCGCACCCAGATCGTCGGCTTCGGCGGCGACGTGACCGACGAAGAGCTCATCGCGGTCGAGGACGTCGTCGTCACCATCACCCGCACGGGGTACGCCAAGCGGACGAAAACCGATCTGTACCGCTCGCAGAAGCGCGGCGGCAAGGGCGTGCAGGGCGCGACGCTGAAGCAGGACGACATCGTCCAGCACTTCTTCGTCTGCTCGACGCACGACTGGATCCTGTTCTTCACGAACAAGGGCCGCGTCTACCGGACCAAGACCTACGAGCTGCCCGAGGCCAACCGCAACGCGCGCGGCCAACACGTGGCGAACCTCATGGCGTTCCAGCCGGACGAGCAGATCGCCCAGGTCATCCAGATCAAGAACTACGAGGTGGCGCCGTACCTGGTGCTCGCCACGCAGCGCGGCCTGGTGAAGAAGACCAAGCTCACCGACTTCGACTCCAACCGCTCGGGCGGCCTGATCGCGATCAACCTGCGCGAAGGCGACGAGCTGGTCGGCGCGGTGCTGGCCGGCGCCGAGGACGACCTGCTGCTGGTGTCGGCCGAGGGCCAGTCGATCCGCTTCCACGCGACCGACGAGGCCCTGCGCCCGATGGGCCGCCCGACGTCCGGCGTGATGGGGATGCGCTTCAACGACGGCGACGAGCTGCTCGGCATCAGTGTCGTCAAGGAGGGCAAGTTCCTGCTGGTCGCCACCGACGGCGGGTACTCCAAGCGCACCCCGATCGAGGACTACCCGGTCCAGGGCCGCGGCGGCAAGGGCGTGCTCACCATTCAGCACGACCGCAAACGTGGCAGGCTGGTGGGAGCGCTCATCGTCGACGCCGAGGACGAGCTGTACGCGATCACCTCGAGCGGCGGCGTGATCCGCACGCCGGCGGGCGACGTGCGCAAGGCAGGACGGCAGACGAAGGGGGTCCGGCTGATGAATCTCGGCGAAGGAACCACTCTTCTCGCCGTCGCACGCAACGCGGACGAGCCCTCGGACGTCGCCAACGGTGACACCCCCGAGGACGCGCCGGCTCCGGAAGCACCTGACGCGGGTGAGGAAACGACGGCCACGCCGGAGCAGTAAGTTTGCTCCGACGGCGGCCCCACGGCACGGGTAAGGACTGACTCTTCGTGACACCATCCGAGAATCCCGAGGCAGCGGGTTCGAACGGGACTCCGGCGAGCCCGCCCTGGCAGCGGGTCGACAAGGAAGGCGACTCCGAAGCGACGGTCAAGCTGGCCACGGAGCAGCCGGCCGGGGAGACCCAGCCGGTCTCCCCGGAGCAGCGCCCGGTGGTGACCGGAAGCGCCGCCCCCCGCCTCTTCGGCGGTGGCGGCGACACCCCACCGGGCGGCGAGCAGGCGGTGCCGTCGGCCTCGGCCCAGCGAGCCCGCCCCAGCGCGCTGCGCCGCCCGGGCCGCGGCCCCCGCCGGGCATCGCTGCAGGTGAAGCGGTTCGACCCGTGGTCGGTCCTGAAGCTGTCCCTGGTCCTGGGCGTGGCGATGTTCTTCGTCTGGCTGGTCGCGGTCGGCGTCCTGTACACGGTCCTCGACGGCATGGGCGTCTGGGACAAGCTGAACGGCACGTACTCGTCCCTGGTCGGCGGCGAAGGCGCGAACGCGTCGGCGGAACCCCTGATCAGCGCGGGCCGCGTCTTCGGCATCGCGGCCATCCTCGGCGCGATCAACATCGTCCTGGTGTCCGCGCTGGCCACGGTGAGCGCGTTCATCTACAACGTGTCCGCCGACCTGGCCGGCGGCCTCGAAGTCACGCTGTCGGAACGGGAGTGACCCGGTTGCAGGGCCCCTTCGGGGGTCCTGTAAAGTTCTCCTCGTTCAAGGGCCTATAGCTCAGGCGGTTAGAGCGCTTCGCTGATAACGAAGAGGTCCCAGGTTCAAGTCCTGGTAGGCCCACGCACCACAAAGCCCGGTTCACCTTCCTGGTGAACCGGGCTTCGTGTTTTCCGCCTGGCTGGCCGCCCACGACGCCAGCAGGGCCAGGCCGTCCGCGCTCGTCGTGCCGGCGGGCGCGGTGTAGATGTTCAGGAGCAGGCCGGGTTCGGCGGGCAGCTCCAGCGACTCGACGTCCAGGTCGAGCCGTCCCACCACCGGGTGGTGCAGCCGCTTGCGTCCGGAGCGGTGGAGCCGCACGTCCTGGGACGCCCATCGCCGCCGGAACAGTTCACTGCGCGTCGACAATTCGCCGACCAGGGCTATCAGCCCTTCGTCGTGCGGATTGCGGCCGGCTTCCATGCGCAGCTTCGCGGCCACGTCGCCGGCGATTCGGTCGTAGTCGACGAAGAACGTTTCCGCCGCTTCGGGATCCAGGTACACGAACCGCGCGGTGTTCGCCGGCCGTCGCGGGTCGGCCAGTACCGGTGAATAGAGCGCGCCGGCGAGTGGGTTCACGGCCAGCACGTCGTAACGGCCGTTGCAGATCCACGCCGGCGCTTCGGTGATGGCGTCGAGCACCTGCCGAAGCGCCGGACGCACCGTCATGGCGGGCCGCCGGCGGCGTGGGCCGCCGGGCGTCCTGGACTGGCGCGCGAGGTGGAACAGGTGGTCGCGCTCGGCCTCGTCGAGCTGCAAGGCGGCGGCCACCGCGTCGAGCACCCCGTCGGAGGTGCCGGCGAGGCTGCCGCGCTCCATGCGCACGTAGTAGTCGACCGACACCCCCGCCAGCAGCGCTACCTCTTCGCGGCGCAGACCCTTGACCCGGCGGTTGCCGCCGTACGCGGGCAATCCGGCCTGCTCGGGCGTGATCCGCGCGCGGCGGGAGCTCAGGAATTCCTTGATCTCGGTGCGCGGATCGATCGTGGTCACCTCGTCACCGTAGGCCTAGGTGCCGGTGGCGGTCGTGGCGATGCCGCCGTCGACCGGGATGACGGTGCCGGTGAGGTAGGACCCGGCCCGGCCGGCGAGGAAAACGGCGACGCCCGCCATGTCGTCGTCGCGGCCGAGCCGGCGCAGCGGGGCCTTCGCCGCGATCCGGTCACCGACGGCGTCGAGCGTGGCCGCCATCATGTGCGACGGGAACGGTCCCGGCGCTACCGCGTTCACCGTGACGTGCTGGGGGCCCAATTCCCTGGCGAGCACCCGGGTGAGCTGGTGGAGTGCCGCCTTGCTGCTGGCGTAGGAATAGTTGGGCGATTCGGCGACGTGGATGGCGGCGATGCTGCCGATGTTGATGACCCGCGCGGGATCATCGGCGGTGCCGGCCCGGCGAAGTGCCGGGAGCAGCGCCTGCACCAGCCAGAACGGCGCCTTGAGGTTGAGGTCGACCACGGTGTCCCAGGCCTCGTCCGGGAACGTCTCCAGCGGCTCGCGCCACATCGCGCCCGCGTTGTTGACGAGGATGTCCAGGCCCTCCGCCTGGACGAGATCGGCGAGGCGCCGGCATTCGTCGTGACGGGACAGGTCGGCGGGGATCGCTTGCACGTCACCGAATTCGGACAGCAGCTGCTGTGCCTCCGCGCAGGCGTCCGCGTTGCGTGAGCTGATGACGACGCGGGCGCCCGCCTGCAGCAGGCCGCGCGCGATCATCAGCCCGATGCCCTTGGTGCCGCCGGTGACGAGTGCGTGCTTCCCGGTCAGATCGAAAAGGCCCGCGTGGGTGGTGAACTGGTTTTCCGACATTCGACGACCGTGGCAGGCGACGTGGACGTCGGGGAGATCCTGGCGATCAAGGTACTGCGAGGGCCCCTCAGGTGTGCCGGATCCGGATACAGGTCAGCCCTGCCGGGAAGAGAAGACCGGCAGGGCTGAGCAGTCACGGCCGATGCGCGCCACGGTCGCCTCTCGGCGATGAGGCTCATCGCGGCTCCAGCCGAACGGTAATCCGCGAAGGCAGTGGTTGAGGCCCGGGGGACACGGTGGGCGCACCGACCAGTGGGTACAACAGGACACCCGGGTCCCGTATTTCCCCCGGCGCGTGACGTCGATCACCCGTGGTTCCACGTGGAACCACCGGCACCCGACATCGCTTCGCGGGCGGTGCAGTAACATCACGGGGTAAGGGAAGCAAGCTGAGAAGGGGGCTTCGGTGAAGAAGCTGCTGGCACTCGCGGTCATCGCGGGCGGCGTCCTGTTCGTCGTGAAGCGCAACAAGGCGGCCAAGGCGGAAGCCGACCTCTGGCGTGAGGCGACCGCGCCGGTCCCCTCGAGCAACGGCACCACCCCGGCCAAGCCGGCGGGTGCTTCCCACAACTGAGTTTCCGTGGGCGGTCCGCCGCCCGCGTCCGGGGCTGTAGCTCAATTGGTAGAGCACCGCCTTTGCAAGGCGGGGGTCAGGGGTTCGATTCCCCTCAGCTCCACAACGACCAAGGCCGGGTCCGAAGACCCGGCCTTCGTCGTGCCCGGAGTTGTCGAGAACCCGAAGCCGGCTCCGTCCCCGGAGTACGAGCGGCCGCGGTGGCCGCGTGTCACGGGAGGCAATCATGGCGATCCACCGGCTGGACCACACCGGTTTCGTGGTCGAGGACCTCGCGGCCGCCGTCGCGTTCTTCGTCGAACTCGGCATGGAGCTCGAAGGCGAGACCACCGTCGCGGGTGACTGGGCCGACCGGCTCATCGGGCTCGACGGCGTCAAAACGGACATCGCCTTCCTGCGCACCCCGGACGGCCACAGCCGCATCGAGGTGTCGGCCTTCCGCTCGCCGACGTCCGCCGCGCCGGCGCCGTGGGCTCCCGTGAACGTGCCCGGCATCCCGCGCATCACCTTCGTCATCGACGACCTCGACGACGTCCTCACCCGCCTGCGCGGCCACGGCGGCGAACTCGTCGGCGAAGTGGCGCGGTACCAGGACTACTGCCGGTACGCCTACGTCCGCGGTCCCG
Organism: Amycolatopsis sp. SID8362; assembly: GCF_010550475.1. Lineage (NCBI taxonomy): Bacteria > Bacillati > Actinomycetota > Actinomycetes > Pseudonocardiales > Pseudonocardiaceae > Amycolatopsis > Amycolatopsis sp. SID8362. Next base: position 3,956 of record NZ_JAAGNB010000684.1, on the reverse strand, counting down.
CGGGCGTCATCGTCGGGCTCGTCGAAGAACTCAGCTGAAGGGAACGTCGACCGCGCCACCGAATCCGCGTGGGATTGGGTTGCCGAGCAAACCCGCACGTACCTGGCCTCCGGCGGAAGCGAAGGGCACGAATCGAACGGGGTGCGCACGCTCATCCTCGCCACGACCGGTCGCCGGACCGGAACTCCGCGGCGCACCTGCCTGATCTACGGCACCTCGGGAGACGACTTCGTCGTCGTCGCCTCGAAGGGCGGCGCCGACGAGGATCCGGCTTGGCTCAAGAACCTGCAGGCGAACCCGAGCGTGGGCGTCCAAGCCGGTACCCGCCGGTTCACCGCCCACGCGCGAAAGACCGAGCGTGTGATCCCGATCGTGCTGCTCACGCCACAGGACTGACGTGACAGCGCCCGTGTCAGGGTGAGGTCAGGTCGGTGTCAGGCCGGCCGAACACAGTGCTCCCATGACAGAAATGGCGATCACGGCTTCCGGGCTACGGAAGGCCTACCAGGACAAAGTCGTGCTCGACGGCATCGACTTGCAGGTGCCCGCGGGCACGATCTTCTCCCTCCTCGGCCCGAACGGCGCCGGGAAGACCACGATGGTGAACGTCCTGACCACGCTGCTCAAGGCCGACGGCGGCACGGTCAGCGTCGCCGGGCACGACATCGCGGCCGAGACCAAGAAGGTGCGGGCCGCGATCGGGGTCACCGGGCAGTTCGCGGCCGTCGACGAGCTGCTCACCGGCGCGGAGAACCTCCAGCTGATGGTGGACCTCAGCGGCGTCAAGGACGGCAAGCGGGTCGTCGCCGACCTGCTCGAACGCTTCGAGCTCACGGAATCGGCGGGCAAGCCGGCGTCGACGTACTCCGGTGGGATGCGGCGGAAGCTCGATCTGGCGATGACGCTCGTCGGCAACCCGCGGATCATCTTCCTCGACGAGCCGACGACGGGCCTGGACCCGCGCAGCCGGCGGACGATGTGGACGATCATCCGGGGGCTCGTCGCCGACGGCGTCACCATCTTCCTCACCACGCAGTACCTCGAGGAAGCCGATCAGCTCGCCGACCGGATCGCGGTGCTCGACCAGGGCCGGTTCGTCGCGGAGGGGACCGCCGACGAGCTCAAGCGCCGGCTGCCCGGTACCCACGTCCGGCTCCGGTTCGCCACCGCGGCCGAGCTCGACGCCGCCGCGCGCGTGCTCACCGACGGCACCCGCGACGACGAAGCTCTGGTGCTTCGCGTTCCCGGTGACGGCAGCTCGAAATCGTTGCGCGCCCTTCTCGACCGGCTCGACGAATACGCGCTGAGCGCCGAAGAGTTTTCCGTCCACACCCCCGATCTCGACGACGTCTTCCTCGCCCTCACCGGCCACGCCACGGAGGTTGTTTCCCGATGAGCACCCACGCCACAGTCATGCTTCGCCGCAATTTCAAGCACATCGCCCGGAACCCGACGTCGGTCTTCAACGCCGTCCTGATGCCGATCGTGATCATGCTGATGTTCGTCTACATGCTCGGAGACGCATTCGACGTCGGCGTCGACTACGTCGACTACGCCACGCCGGGCCTGATGCTGCTGGCCATCTGCTACGGCCTCGGCGCCACCGCGACGTCGGTGAACTCCGACATGACGAAGGGAATCATCAACCGCTTCAAGGTCATGGACGTCTCGCGCGGCGCGGTGCTCACCGGGCACGTCGTCGCGAGCGTGCTCACCAACCTGATCGCCATCGCGGCCCTCGTCGGCGTGGCGTTCCTGCTCGGGTTCAGCCCCTCCGCGAGTTTCCTCGACTGGCTCGGCGTGGTCGGCATGATCGTGCTGCTCGGGTTCGCGGCCGGCTGGTTCACCGTCGCGCTGGGGCTGGCCGCGAAAACGCCGGAAACGGCGGGAATGGCCGCCGTCCCGCTGGTGATGCTGCCGTTCTTCAGCAGCGCGATCGTGCCCGCCGACAAAATGGGGCCCGGGCTCCGGGAATTCGCCGAGTACCAGCCGTTCACGCCGATCATCGAAACCGTGCGCGGGCTGCTGACCGGCACGCCGTCCACCGGTTACGCCATCACCGCGATCGCCTGGTGCGTCGGGATCGCCGTGATCGGTTACGTCTGGGCGCGCGCGAAGTTCACGAAGCGAGCGTGACGCCGGCCAGCTCGTCCCAGCTCGCCGCCGTCCCCTCCCGCGTCGCCTCGGTGAACCCCTCGTCACCGAGGCGACGCCGGGTTTCCGCTTCGATCCGGGCCACGTCCGGGTGGGAACGGCCCGGCAGCCCGCGCAGGGCAGCGCTCGCCGCGAGCAGGCGGGCGGCCTGCGCGGGCTCTTCGCCGCGCAGCGCGAGGTCCGCGATCCCTACGATGACCTGCGCGATCATCAGCGGGTGCCCGGTTTCGGCCGCCGCCGCGAACGCCGTGGCCCGGTGGTCCCGGGACTCGCCGACGTCGGTGGCCAGGTAGCCGAGCAGGTCTTCGGTCACTGCGCGGACAGTCGGCAGGCCGGCGTCGTCGCCCAGCATCGTGGTCGCGACTTCGAGCTGGTGGCGAGCCTGTTCGACGTCACCGCGCCACCGCGCCAGCTCCGCTTTCGACAGCGCCAGCTCGGCCAGCGCGTTCGGCCAGGCGACCCGTTCCGCCGCTCGCTGCGCGGCGGCCAGCGCGGTCGCGCTCGCGTCTTCGTCGCCGAGCAGCCAGTACAGCTGGGCCTGCCGCATCCGCATCCGCACGACGTCCTCGATGGCCCCGACCTCGGTGACCACCACGACAGCTTCCTCGTAGTGCGCGCACGCGGCGGCGAACTCGCCGCGCATGGCCATCCGGTCGGCCAGCTCGGTCAGCGCGAACGACATGCCCCAGCGTTCGCCGATCGTGCGGAACTCGGCGAGCGCCGTCTCGAGGTGCTCGTCGGCTTCGCGGTCACCGTGGCCGAACTGGATCCGCATCTTGCCGAGCTGCAGCCGGGCCACCGCGCGGGCCCACGGGTCCTCGTCGGCGAGCAGCGGTTCGAACGCGGTCAGCGCCGCGTCCGGCCCGTGCAGCAGGCGTTCCAGCGCCGGGGCGAACCGCAGCTCCAGGTCGGCGTCCGGGGCCCGCAGGCTGATTTCGTAGGCCTTCCGGATCCAGTCGACCGCCTGGGATTCGTCGCTCTGCTGCCCGGACGTCACGAACTGGACGACGAACGAATAGACGACGCCGCGAAGGACGTCCGGCACGTCGCCGGGCACGGCCGTGGCCGCCAGGACCAGCTCGTTGCCCTCCGCCCGGTGCCCGCCGAGCCACCAGTACCAGGCGGCGCCGGCGGCCAGGCGCATCGCGGCCTCGGCTTCGGCCGCCGCGAGCGCGCCGCGCATCGCCGCCGCGATGTTCTCGTGCTCGGTTTCGAGCTTGGCCAGCCAGTCCAGCTGTTCGGCGCCGCGCAGGTGCGGCTTCGCGGTCTCGGCGAGGTCCGTGAAGTACGCCAGGTGCGCGTGCCGCGCCTGCGTCGTTTCGCCCGCCTCCGCGAGCCGCTGTTCGGCGTACTCCTTGATCGTGCCGAGCATCCGGTACCGCTGCGCGCCGTCGCGCTCGCCGGTCACCACCAGCGACTTCTCGGTCAGCGCGGTCAGCAGCTCGAGGACTTCCCACTCCTCGACGACGTCGCCGCCGCAGACGCGCTCGGCCGCTTCCAGGCTCGCCCCGCCGGCGAACACCGAGAGCCGGCGCAGCACGACGCGCTCGGCGTCGGTCAGCAGTTCCCAGCTCCAGTCGATGACCGCGCGCAGCGTCCGGTGCCGGGGCAGCGCGGTGCGGCTGCCGCCGGTCAGCAGGCGGAAGCGGTCGTCGAGCCGGTGGGCGAGCTGGTCGAGGGACATGGTGCGCAGCCGGGCCGCGGCGAGTTCGATCGCCAGCGGCATCCCGTCGAGCGCCCGGCAGACGCGGGCCAGCGTCGGCAGCGCGGCGTCGTCGGTCGCCAGCTCCTTGCGCACCGCG
>NZ_JAAGNB010000625.1:0-10692 GCF_010550475.1 Amycolatopsis sp. SID8362 | reverse complement strand
GCCGGGTCAGGACGCCGACGCCCTGGACCCCCGGCACGTACGGCGTCGCCGGGCGGCCGAAGTACGACGTGCCCGACGCGCAGAGCACGTCCAGCGGCGTGATCGGGGCCGCCGTCACGCTGACCGCGACCTCCGCCGGCCCCGGTTCGGGCGCCGGCCGGTCGGTCACCACCGGCGGCTCGCCCGCCACCCGGATCTCCGCGGCGCGCATCGGGGATCAGACGGGCTGGAGGACGAAGTCGTACCGCGCCTCGAGCCACGCCTCGGCGCAGTGCCCGCCGTCCGGCGTCGGCCCCGGCTCGCGGGGCTCGAAGGCGACGACCAGTTCCTGCTTGGTGCCGAACACGACGTCGCTGTCGAGGTACTCGGCGCCCTCCTGGAACAGGTGCGTGATCAGCGGCTCGTAGCCGGCCGCGTTGATCAGGAAGTGCACGTGGGCGGGCCGGAAGTGGCTGATGTCGGTGCCGCGGATCAGCGCGCCGACCGGGCCGTCCATCGGGATCGAGTAGCCCTTGGGCGCGATCGTGCGCAGGCAGTACGTCCCGTCGGCGCGGCTGGTGTACTTCGCGCGCAGCCGGGCTTCGTCGACGTCCGGGATCTGCGACTCGTACGCGCCCTCCTCGTCGGCCTGCCACACGTCCAGCACCGCGCCGGCGACGGGGGAGCCGTCCAGCCCCGCGACGGTGCCGGTGATGTAGAGCGGCGTGCCGGGCAGGCCGTCGGACATGTCACCGCCGAACTCCTTTTCGGGCGAGCCGTCGATGTGGAACGGGCCGAGCACGGTGGCCGGGGTCGCCTTCGCGTCGAAGGCGTGGTTCATCTGCACCACCAGCATGCTCAACCCGAGCACGTCGGAGGCGAGGATGAACTCCTCCCGCTTCTCGTCGCTGATCTGCCCGGTTTCGGTGAGCCACCGCATCGCGGCCATCCACTCGGTCTCGCTCAGCCGCACTTCGCGGGCGAAGGCGTGCAGGTGGCGCACGAGCGCGGCCAGCACCTGCGCCGTCCGCGGGTCGTGCGCGCTCGCCCAGCGCGCCGCGGCCAGCTCGGTGATGTTGTCCTCGGTGACGAGCCGCATCGGCGTTCCTCTCAGGGTTCGGGGTCCGGCGGGACCGGCCGGTTGTTCAGGTCGACCGACAGGAAGATGTCGTTGGCGACGGGGTGGCGCAGCTCCTCGGCGAGCTGGCCGATCAGCCCGGCGGTCCGGGCCAGCAGCGCGAACCCGCGCAGCAGCGGCAGCGGCAGCCCGAGGTCGGCCAGCGCCGCGCCGCAGACACCCGCGCCGTTGAGCGGCAGCGTCTTCCCGAGCACCTGGGGGTGCACGCGGCCGATCGCGGCGAACAGCTCCAGGTGCGGGCCGCGCAGGCCCTCCTCGTCGGCGATGGCGAACAGCCGCCGGGTGCGCGGGTCGCCGTCCTTGTGCACGTGGTGCCCGAGCCCCGGGACGAACTTCTTCGCGGCACGCTGCGTTTTCACCGTCTCGAGCGCGAGCGCGTCCCAGCCCGCTTCGTCGGTGGGCCGCTCGGCGCCGTCGAGGACGTCGTGCAGGAACCGGCCGCAGTCCTCGGTGACGCCGAGGAACCGCGACCCGCCGCCCAGCAGCCCGGCGGCGAGCGCGCCCTGCACGGAGTCGGGGGCGGACAGGTAGGTCAGCCGGGTGACGATCGCGGTCGGGGTGAACCCGTGGTCGGCCAGCGCGGCCAGTACCGCCTCGAAGACCCGGGTCTCCCCTTTGGACGGACGTCGTTGCGTCGCGAGCCAGAAGGCGAGTTCGCCGAAGCCGACCGACCCCATCACGTCCTCGGCGAGGTCCTGGCCGAGCAGCGTGATTTTGTCCTTGGTGGACGAGCCCAGCGCGGTTTCGTAAGCCGGGTCAGGCATTTCGCTCCTCCGTCAGCCAGGCGCGCAGCTCGGCGCCGTGTTCGTCGAGTTCCGGCGGCGGCAGCCGGTAGCCGGCGGGCGTCGCGGAGAACCGGATCGGGTGGCGCGTGGTCGGGACGGCGCGGTCGCCCTCGCCGACCTCGACGACCGGGTCGAGCCCGAACCGTTCGGCCATCGCGAACCCGCCGTCGATGGTGTTGATCGGTCCACATGGGACACCGACCTTCGTCAGCGCCTCGAACCAGTCCACTGCGCCGCGGGTCTTGAGCCGTTCGACGAGCAGCGGCCGCAGTTCTTCGCGGTTCTTCGTGCGGTCGGCGTTGCGGGCGAACCGCGGATCGTCGGGTACCCCGGGCAGGTCCAGGACGTCGCACAGCTTGCGGAACTGCCCGTCGTTGGCCGCGGCGACGATCAGGTCGGCGTCCGCGGTGGGCAGCGGTTCGTAGGGGAAGACGCTGGGGTGGGCGTTGCCCATCCGGTACGGGACCACCCCGCCGGCGGCGTAGGCGGAGCTGTGGTTGACCAGCCCGGTCAGCGCCGAGGACAGCAGGTTGACCTCGACGTGCTGCCCCTCGCCGGTCGCGTCCCGGTGGCGCAGCGCGGCGAGGATGCCGATCACCGCGTGGTTGCCCGCCATCACGTCGAACACCGAGATCCCGGCGCGGTACGGCGGGCCGTCGGGATCGCCGGTCAGGCTCATCAGCCCCGAGATGGCCTGGACCATCAGGTCGTAACCGGGAACGTGGCGCCCTTCGCCCGAGCCGAACCCGCTGATCGAGGCGTAGACGCTGCGGGGATTGGCTTCCCGGACGGCGGCGTAGTCCAGGCCGTACTTGGCCAGGCCGCCGGGCTTGAAGTTCTCGATCAGCACGTCCGCACGGGCGGCCAGCTCGCGCGCGACGGCGGCGTCGGCTTCGTCGCGCAGGTCCAGCGCGATCGACCGCTTGCCGCGGTTGACGCCGAGGTAGTAGGTGGAGACGTCCCCGCGCACCGGCGGCATCCACGTGCGCGTCTCGTCGCCCTGGGGCCCTTCGACCTTGACGACGTCGGCGCCCATGTCCGCGAGCAGCATCGTGGCGTACGGGCCGGCGAGCACCCGCGAGAAGTCCGCGACCAGCAGCCCGGACAGCGGACCCTCGGGTCGTTCCACGCAACGCCTCCGCATCTGTCCGTCTGACGGACTTGTGTCCGCAGTCTGCTCCCGAGCGGGAACGCGGTCAAGGCGCGGCGGGGGCAGCGCACCGGTGCGGCGCCCGGTCCTCCAGACCGGGCGCCGCGTGGTCAAGGCGTGGCGGGGACCGTGACGTGCGGGACGGTGTCCAGCCGGGCGAAGTCCGCGCTGATCTCCCCGGCGGTCTGCAGCAACAGCGGCAGGTGGTGCTCCAGCAGCTTCTCCACCGGCGTCTCGGCGGCATGGCAGTTGACGTTCACCCCGGCGATCACCCGCCCGGACCCATCCCGCAGCGGCGCGGCCACCGACCGGATACCCGGGGCGAGCTGCTCGTCGGTCAGCGCCCACCCCCGCGCCCGGACTTCACGCAGCTCGGCGTCGCGTTCGGCGCGGTCGGGCCGCCAGCGCGGGACGAGCCCGGACCGGGTCGGCTCGGCCAGCACCGCCTCCAGCTCGTCCGGCGGCAGCGCGGCCAGCTGGACCTTGCCCAGCGACGTCGGCAGCGCCGGGAACCGGGTGCCGATCTGCACGGCGAGCGCGACGATCTTCGGCACCGCCACCCGCGCGACGTAGACGATGTCCGAGCCGTCGAGCTGGGCGATCGAGCACGACTCGTTCGTGCGCGCGACCAGGCGTTCCAGGTGCGGCCGCGCGACGTCCCACAGCCCCGTCGAGCGGACGTAGGCGACGCCGAGGTCGAGCACGCGCGGGGTGAGCGCGTAGTCGCGGCCGTCGGTGCGGACGTACCCGAGCTCTTCTAGGGTGAGCAGGATGCGGCGCGCGGTCGGGCGGGCCAGGCCGGCGGCGGTGGCGACCTCGGCGAGCGTCATCGCCGGGCGCCCCGGCCGGAACGCCGTGATCACCTCGAGCCCGCGGGCCAGCGCCTCGATGAAGTCGGGACCCGCTCCCTCGCGTGGCATGCGCCACCTCCCTCTCCGATGGTCCTGCACGGCAGCGTAGCGGCGGGGATTGACACCGGCTGGGCGCTGGACGAAAGTGGCGGCACCCATCCGATGTCCGTCTGGCGGACGAGTGTACGCAACTGGAGGCAGTGATGAGCGGTTCGATCGTCCTGCGGGGTGGCACGGTCCTGACCGACGCCCACCGGGTGCTGCCCGGCGAAGACGTCCTCGTCACCGGCGACCGGATCGCCGCCATCGGACCCGCGCTGGAGGTCCCGGCGGGCACCGAGGAGATCGACGCGACCGGCGGGCTGGTCATGCCGGGGATGATCGACACCCACCGGCACCTGTGGCAGACGGCCATGCGCGGCTACGGCGCCGACTGGACGCTCACGCAGTACTTCGTCTGGTACTACCTCGAATGGGGCAAGGTGTTCCGCCCCGAAGACATCTACGCGGGCAACCTGCTCGGCGCGTGGGAAGCGCTCGAAGCGGGCGTCACGACCACAGTGGACTGGTCCCACGGCCTGCAGACCACCGAGCACGCCGATGCGGCGGCCGACGCGCTCGAAGCCGTGCCCGGCCGGTTCGTGCTGGCCTACGGCAACATCCAGGACGCGCCGGCGAACTGGACCGGCACCGCGGAGTTCCGCGACTTCGTCTCCCGCCGCACCGGCGGCGACCTCGGCTTCCAGCTCGCGTTCGACGTCACCGGCGACCCGGCGTTCCCGGAGAAACCGGCGTTCGAAGTGGCCCGCGACCTGGGCGTCCCGGTCACCACCCACGCGGGCGTGTGGGGCGCGACCGGCGACGACGGCATCCGCCTGATGCACGACAACGGGTTCATGACCCCGGAGACCATCTACGTCCACGGCGCCTCCCTGTCGGCGGACTCCTACCACCGCATCGCCGCGACCGGCGGCTCGGTGTCGGTGTCCACGGAAAGCGAGCAGAGCGCCGGCCAGGGCTACCCGCCCACCTGGGCCCTGCGCCAGTACGGCATCCCGGTGTCGCTGTCGATGGACACCTCGGTCTGGTGGAGCGGCGACCTGTTCTCCGCGATGCGCGCCACCCTGGGCGCGGACCGCTCCCGCGAGCACCTGGAAGCCCACGCGAAGGGCGAAACGGTGACGCACGCGGCCCTGCGCGCGGACCAGGTGGTGGACTGGGCCACCCGCGGCGGCGCCCACGCACTCGGCCGCACGGATCTCGGCACCCTCGAGGTCGGCAAGAAAGCGGACGTGGTCCTGCTGAAGAACGACGACTCCCCGGCCTCGTTCCCTCTCTTGAACCCGTACGGCCACGTGGCCTTCCAAGCCCAGCGCGGCGACGTCCACACGGTCCTGGTCGACGGCCGCATCGTGAAGCGCGACGGCCGGTTGGTGGGAGTGGACCTCCCGGCGCTCCGCCGCCGCGTGGAGGCGACGGTGGAGCACCTGCGGTCCCAGCTGGGCGAGGACGCGTGGCGGCAGGGGATGAACCCGGACGTACCGGAGACGAAGATCCTGGACAACCCGTACACGTACACGACCTACCAGAGCGACACCACCCACGGCGGCTGAGCTACTCGTCGCGCTCCGCGGGGGAGCCGTCGACGGGCTGCCTGACGAAACTGCTGTCCAGCCCCTCCAGCGCGCGGGCGTAGGCGTCGCTGCCGAGCAGCCGGAAGCCGTCGTCGTCGGCGACGTCGTCAGGGTGGCTCAGCGGCCAGTCGAACGTCTTCACGTTCCACTGCGCTTCCTTGACCTCGTCGCGTTCCCGGTTGTTGTAGCGCCGTTCCGCGTGGGCGGCGGCCAGGTAGTCGTAGCTGCGGCCGCCGACGAGCAGCCGGATGACGTCGCGCATGGTCTGCGTTCCTCCTCGGATTCGGTTCAGGAAGTCGCCCGCGGCCCGGAACTGCCGACCGGTCTCACGGCGAGCCGCCGGTAGAACGTGGCTCGCTGCCACCAGAACGCGCAGATCGCGGCGGCGTGCAGCAGCGCGCACCCGACCAGGAGCGACCACAGCCAGTCGGCGGCCACGAAGACGAACAGGTGGACCGGGTGCCGGGACACGACGTGCGAGGTCGTGAGGAGCAGGAGCACGCTCGAGGTCAGGGACAGCAGGAAGGTGACGGCCGAGGAGATCCGGGCGGTCAGCGTCCCTTCGAACAGGTGCGCCGATCGCGTCTCGAAGCCCAGCCACGCCGCCGCCAGCCCGGGGAACGCCAGCAGGAACGCCGCGATCTCGGTGTCGATGGCGTCCACGTTCGGCGCCTTGGCCACGGTCCACGTGACGGCCGCGAGGATGGCCAGGCAGGCGAGCGCGGCGATCCCCGCGTGGCCGAGCGACCCGGGTGGCACCTCGAAGAACTTGACCGTCACCCGGAGCTGGTCGGGATCACCCTGCTTGCCCAGGACCTTCAGGCTCCGGGTGTGCAGGTGGAAGTAGTGCTGTCCCCGGCGTCCCCGGACCCGCCAGCGCGGCCTGGCGCCGGCCGTGCCCTCCGCGTCCACGTGGTCGGTGATCGCGGAGATGTCGAAGTCGCCGACGTAGAGGTTGGAGGCGGCGTTGATCGTCAGGTGGTAGCTCTGGCAGTAGGCGGCGTTCCGCGCGCTGACGGACAGGAAGACCGGCCGGGTGCCGAGGATGAAGTGCAGCCGGCTGCGCAGGCCGCGCCGCCCGGTCACCTTCCCGAGTTCCAGGTCGGGGATCAGCGTGTAGTCGTACTTGACGACGTACCGTTCGCCCTGGCCGGGGATGGCCACCACGACGGCGTAGTTGAGCGACAGCTTCGCGACCAGTTCGACCGCGAGCCGGAGGAACCGGTGGTCCCCGCGCTCCGGGAGCTCGAGTTTCCCGATCCGCTCCAGCACGCGCCGCCGGTGGTCCAGGTGGTCGTCCTGGCGGGCCTGGAACTCTTGGTCCGTTTCGTCCGGTCCCTGCTCGGGCAGCCCGAACCGGACGATCTCCGCGAGGGCGTCCCGTTCGGCTCGCAGGCACTCGCCGGTCAGCTCGGCGCCCGCGAACGCGGCCCGGAGCAGCGCGCGGAGCGTCTTGGCCACGAGGATGCGGTACTCGAGCTGCAGCAGCCGGGGGATCGGTTTGCCCGCCGCGTCGGTGACGCCGAAGTGGTCGTACAACTGGCCTTTCTTGGGCAGGGTGATCGCGACCAGGGCCCCCTCGCCGCGCGGCGAGGCGTGACCCGGTGTGCTCCACGGGTGGAACCTCCGGTCGAACGAGAACTCCATCGACACGGACTTGCGCAGCGTCCGGTGGTCCGGGGTGTACTCGTCGGTGACCCGCCGGCGCACGGCCGCCGGGGTCAGCAGCGACCAGGCGAACTGGCGGAGGTGTTCCGCGGAGACGCTGTCCTGGCCGTGGTCTTGTTCGAGGTGCTTGGCCAGCTGCTCGACGGCTCCCGGTTCGACGGCGCCGTTGAAGTTCCGCTTGCCCTTGGCTTCCGCGCTGGCGAGCTTCGTCGTGAAGACGTGCAGCAGGATGCGGGCGTAGCACAGCACCGCCAGCGCCAGCACGGTGAAGTAGACCGGGCCCGGCAAGGCGTCGCGCCAGAATTGCAGGGAAATCACCAGAGGTGCGCAGAAAAGGAAAAGGTAGCCCCACACACCCAGCAAGTGCGAGCCCGGCGGTTCTCCACGCTCCGGCGCCGGTGGTGGCGCTGGTTCCGGCGCAGCGGATTCCTCTTCGGGTAGTTCCCGGACCGGTGCGGTCGCTGTCATCTTCACCCTCCCACGGATTGCGTGGGTCTGGTGACGTCGGCCGCCGTCCCGTTGTTACGGTCTTTTGTCTCAGCCCGATTTCATTGTCGCGACAGCCGGAGGTGCGGTGCAGGTCTTCATCCAGCCGTCCTACGGCACCCCGGAAGCCCGCCGCTACGGCGCGGCCACGCTCGACCGGCCGGTGCCGTTCGCGGGAGCGGCCCCGGCCGACGTCGAGCGGCTGACGGCGTTGCACCCGGACGGCAGTGCGCGGTTCTGGGGTGCCACGGAGAAGCACGACAAGCGGATGGCCACCGTGCGCACCGGCGACGTCGTCCTGCTCACCGGCGGCAAGCACGTGCGGGCGGCCGCGGAGGTCGGTCACAGCTTCCGAGACCCCGCGTTCGCCCGGAGCCTGTGGCGGCCGGCGCCGGGGAAGTGCGTGTGGAGCAACGTCTACAGCCTGCGGAGCTACCGGGTGCTGGACGTGCCCTACGAGGCGATCTGGGCGCTGCCGGGCTTCACCGCCGGCGACAACTTCATGGGGCTGCGGTTCCTCGACCCGGCGAAGTCTTCCGCCATCTTGGCCTTGCTGGGCTGAGTTACCACGTGCCCGGCCAGAACTGCCGGAGCCGGACGTCAGCGTGTCGGGTACGGTCGATGGGTCGGGTCGCCCGATCGGGCACAAGTCTTCCGATCCCGCGCGGCGCGGCATCGCCAGGCGCGTTTCAAGACCATGGATGAACCCGAAAACCGGCAGCCCGGCTGGGAAGCAGAAGATTTCGCGCGAGCCTTCGAGAAGCGCTGGGCCAAGATGGTTCGAGCGGCCGGCAACGCTTCGGCCGACAAGTGGGCCGCGGAGGACGCGGCCGCTGCGGCTTTCGCCTACCTCTTCGAAAAGCGAAAGGAGATCACGCCGCAGGACCGGACCGGCTGGTGGTGCGTGACGACGAAGAACAAGCTCCGCGACGACTGGCGGAAACGGCGTGCGCGCTGCGAAGTTCCGGGTGACGTAGTGCCCGAGCCGGGTCTCTGTGCCATCCGGGCGTCGGAAATCCGGTCCGACACCCGAGATCTCGTCGACCGCGTCCTCGAGCTGATGGACGAGAAGCACCGCCGCGACGTCCCGCTGTTCCTCGAAGTGAAGCTGAAGCACTGCACCCAAGCCGACTTGGCCGAACAACTCGGAATTCCGGTGCCGAAGCTGGCGTACCGCCGCCGGCGCGCCGGCGAAGAACTGCGCGATGCGACCACCGTGGCGCTGCTGACGACCGCTCCCGGCGAAGGGGCGAGCCGTTGTGAACGCCTGATCAAGCTGTCCGAGGGTGCGACCGACTCGCCGGAGTTCCGTCGTGTGGTCCTGGCCCACCTCGACGACTGCGCGCGGTGCCGTCGCCGCGCCGCCGACCGCGACGGCCTGCGCTCGGCGATCTTCGTGTTCGTCTCCGGCTTGGCACTGGGAACGGGACTGCTGCGCCGGCTGCTGACCGCGCCCCGGTTCACCACGGTCTCGGCGGCCGCCGGCGTGGGCGTGATCGGGGCCGCGGTGGTGACGATCTTCCTGATGCCGTCGACCACCGACCCGGTGTCGGAACCGGCGTCACCGAACCCGGCGATCGGAATAACCGCGCTTCCGGCGCACCCGATCACCACGACGCCACCGCTCAGCACGTCCCCGTCCACCACGACCCGCCCCACACCCCCGTCGACCGTGACCCCGACGCCGGATCGGCCCGCGAGTACCGGCGCAAGCAGCCGCCAGGACAGCGCTCCGGCCGTGACCGGTTCGTGGGTGCAGTACCGGACCATCTACGCGTCCGACAGCGGCACGTGCGGGAGCAAGCCGACGTCGTCGGCCGTGCGGGTCTCCGTCCAGCCCGGTGCCGAAACGGCGAAGCTCCTGCTCACGTTCCCCGACGGAGGCACCACCCTGCCGATGTGGGACACCGGCGGGGGAACCGAGTGGGCCGGCCAGGTCGGGCCGGATTACGCCGGGAACACCACCGTGACCCTCCACGTCGCGGTCGAGGTCGCCGGCACCGGAGGCCGGACGCGGAAAGACCTGGGAGCCATCGACGTCCAGCCGTGCCGGCGAGGTGGCTGACCAGTGATCGCGACGACCGCGGACCGGGTGATCGCCGCCGGCGATCCCTTGGCCGCCTTCTGGCTGACCCGTCCCGGCGTGAAGCGCGTGCTCGGCGTCGTGCCGCACGTCCAAGCGGGCGAACGGGTGCAGGACGTCCTGCCCGCGCTGGAGAGCGACATGCGGATCCAGGTGATGCTCTCGACGCCGGAGACCGGCTACCGCTGGGCGGGCATCGACGACTACGTCCGCCGGCTCGACGGTCTGGTGATCCCGTGGCGGCAGGCCGTGAGCACGAGGTTCGACCTGGTGCTGGCCCCGTGCGACTGGGGTGTGTCCGAATTGGACGGTCCGGTCCTGGCGATGCCGCACGGCGCGAGCGGCGTCGGCTCCAGGATCGGGCCCGACGGCGACCCTCGGCGGCACAACCTGAGCCGAGACCGCCTCACCCGCGGTGGCCAGGTCGTTCCCGCCGCCTTGGCGCTGGCCACCCACGACGAAGAACTCATGCTGGCGCGAGACTGTCCCGAGGCGCTCTCGACGGCGGTCGTCGCGGGCGATCCCTCGTTCGACCGGATGCTGGCCGGCCTGCCCTACCGGGAGGCGTACCGCCGGGCGCTCGGCGCGACACCGGGGCAGCGGGTCGTGGTGGCGACGTCGACGTGGTCGAGGCACTCGCTCTTCGGCACCGATCCGTCGATCTTCTCGCGGCTGGTCGAGGAACTCCCGCGAGCGGAGTACCTGGTCGTGGCGGTGCTGCACCCGTTCGTCTGGCACGGCTACAGCCGCCGCCAGATCCGGGCTTGGCTGGCTCCGGCCCGCGAACGGGGGCTCGTCCTGCTGCCTCCGGAGGAGGGCTGGCGGGCGGCGCTCGTCGCCGCCGACCGCGTGGTGGGGGATCTGGGGTCGGTCTTCCTCTACGCCCTGGCTCTCGGGGTACCGGCGCTCATGGACACC
>NZ_JAAGNB010000574.1:0-13414 GCF_010550475.1 Amycolatopsis sp. SID8362 | reverse complement strand
GGGACGGGCGGGGCGGCGGCCCAGTTCGGCGCCCACGGGTTCGGCTCCGGCGCCCACGCGGGCTCGGGCGGCCGGGCCGTCCCCGGCGGTGACGGCTCGGCGTCGTTCACGGTCTCCCCCTGCTCGGTGGCACCAGCATACGGATCACCCGGGAGGCCGGGATCACGAAACGAAAACGCCACCCGGTGGCCGTCGGGGCCGTGCTCCGGCAAGACTGGGGGCATGAGTGTGGAGGACCCGTACCTGTGGCTGGAAGACGTGACCGGCGACGACGCGCTGGACTGGGTGCGCGCCCGCAACGGTGAGACGCTGGCCGAGCTGACCACCGGAGCGCGCTTCGCCGAAGTGCGCGACGAACTGCGCGAAGTGCTCGACGCCGACGACCGCATCCCGTACGTGCGCCGCCGCGGCGAGTTCCTCTACAACTTCTGGCAGGACGCGAGCCACCCGCGCGGCCTGTGGCGGCGGACGACGCTGGAGTCCTACCGCCAGGCCGAACCCGAGTGGGAACTGCTGCTCGACGTCGACGCGCTGGCCGAGGCCGAGGACGAGAACTGGGTCTGGCAGGGCGCCACCGTGCTGCGCCCGGGCTACCGGCGCGGCCTGGTCGAGCTGTCCCGCGGCGGCGCGGACGCCACCGTCGTGCGCGAGTTCGACCTCGACGCGCACGAGTTCGTCGAGGACGGCTTCACCGTGCCCGAGGCCAAGACGCGGATCGGCTGGATCGACGAGGACCGCGTCTACCTCGGAACCGACTTCGGCCCCGGCACGCTGACCAGCTCCGGCTACCCGCGATTGGCCAAGGAGTGGCGGCGCGGCACGCCGCTGGAAGACGCGGTCACGGTCTACGAGGGCAAGCCCGACGACGTCTCGATCGGCGCGTCCCACGACCCGACCGAGGGCTTCGAGCGCGACTTCGTCAGCCGCGCGATCGACTTCTACCGCTCCGAGCTGTACCTGCGCACGCCCGACGCGCTGGTCAAGATCGACGTCCCGGACGACGCGAGCGCGTCCGTGCACCGCGAATGGCTGCTGGTCCGGCCGCGGACGGCGTGGCCGGTCGACGGCACCGAGCACCCCGCCGGCTCGCTGCTCGGCATCCGCTTCGACGACTTCATGGCCGGCGACCGCACGTTCGCGACGCTGTTCACGCCGGACGAGCACACCTCGCTCGACTACTGGGCCTGGACGCGCAACCACCTGCTGCTGGGCACGCTGCGCGACGTCCGCACCGAACTGCGCACCCTGACACCGGGCCCGGACGGCTGGACCGACGAGCCGCTGTCCGGCGGCCTGGAGTTCGGCAGCGCGGACATCTTCGACACCGACCCCGACGTCAGCGACGAGTACCTGCTCAACTCCAGCGGCTTCCTCCAGCCGTCGACGCTGAGCTACGGCCACGTCGGCGAAGAGGTCGAAGTCTTGAAGCAGGCTCCGGCGTTCTTCGACGCGTCGGGCATGAGCGTCGCGCAGTACTTCGCGACGTCGGAGGACGGCACGAAGATCCCGTACTTCGTCGTCCGGCCGTCCGGCGCGGAAGGCGGCCCGACGCTGCTGACCGGCTACGGCGGCTTCGAGGTGTCGCTGACGCCGTCCTACAGCGGGATGATCGGCCGCGGCTGGCTCTCGCGCGGCGGCACGTACGTCGTCGCGAACATCCGCGGCGGCGGCGAGTACGGGCCGGGCTGGCACACGCAGGCGATCAAGGCCGAGCGCCACCGCGTGTACGAGGACTTCGCGGCGGTGGCGTCGGACCTGGTCTCGCGGGGCATCACGACGCCGGCGAAGCTGGGGATCCAGGGCGGCAGCAACGGCGGCCTGCTGATGGGCGTCATGCTGACGCGCTACCCCGAGCGGTTCGGCGCGATCGTCAGCCAGGTGCCGCTGCTGGACATGCGCCGCTACCACCTGCTGCTGGCCGGCGCGTCCTGGATGGCCGAGTACGGCGACCCGGACGAGGCCGCGGAATGGGAGTACATCGCCAAGTACTCGCCGTACCAGAACGTCCACAGTGGACGCGCGTACCCGCCCTCGCTGTTCGTGACGTCGACGCGCGACGACCGCGTGCACCCCGCCCACGCCCGCAAGATGGTGGCGCGGATGCGTGAGCAGGGGCACGACGTGCGGTATCACGAAAACATCGAAGGCGGCCACGGCGCCGCGGCGGACAACGAGCAGCTGGCCTTCAAGTGGGCGCTGGTGTTCGAGTTCCTGTGGGAGCAGCTTACGAAGTGACCCGCGCGAGCACGACGCCGCCGACGACCAGGGCCAGCGCGGCCACCCGGCCGACGCTCAGCGGGTCCTTGTTGACGACGACGCCGAGCACGATCGCCCCGACGGCGCCGATCCCGGTGAACACGGCGTAGGCCGTGCCCACCGGGACGGTGTCCATCGCGCGCGAGAGCAGGTAGACGGCGGCCGCGCCGAGCACGAAGCACAGGAGCGTCGGCCACGGCCGGGTGAAGTTCTCCGTCGGCTTGATGCTCTGCGACCAGGCGATCTCGACGAGCCCGGCGAAGACGAGCGTCACCCAGCCCATCAGATCGCCTCGAGCGCGGCTTCGCGCGACGCTTTCCGTTCGCCGTCGCGTGCGGCGAGGTGCGGGTCGACCAGGGCGTTGGTCAGCTCGGCGTGCACGAACCGGACGTCGTGGACGTCGTAGTGCCCGGCGATGAAGTCCCGCAGGTACCGCTCGTGGTGGTCGAAGGGGGCTCGCGGAGTGCCCTCCGCATAGGTGCCGCCGCGGGCGCCGGCGATCACGAACGCCTTGCCCTTGAGGGACATCCGCGGGAACGTCACCTGGTCGATCCAGGCCTTGAGCGCGGCCGGGATCGAGAAGTTGTACATCGGCGCGCCGATCAGGACGACGTCGGCTTCGAGCAGTTCGGCCAGCAGCGGCTCGAGGACGGCCCAGGCCCGCTTCTGCGCGGGCGTTTCGACGACCTCGAAGTAGCGCGTGGGGTCGGTGATCCCCCTCGCGAGCAGGGCGTCGCAGATTTCGGTCCAGGCCTCGCCGATCACCGGCACGGGGTCGGCGGCGAGGTCGCGGTAGGTCCGGGTGCCGGTCCAGGCGTCGGCGTAGCGGGCGGACAGCTCTCGCGAGAACGACCGGCGGCGGGCGCTGGAGTCGAGGTGCAGCAGGTGGGTCACGGTTCCTCCTCAAGTGGACGCGGTGTCCACTTGCCTCCAACTGGACGCCGCGTCCGCTTATTCCCTAGGCTCGCCCCATGCCCGAACGCGCCGACGCGGCCCGCAACCGCGCCAAGATCCTCGCGGCGGCCGAGCAGCTGTTCACCGCCCACGGCGCGGCCGAGGTGACGATGGAGGACATCGCCCGGGCCGCCGGCGTCGGCCGCGGCACGCTCTACCGCCGCTACCCGGACCGCGCGTCGATCGCGGTGGCGCTGCTGGACGAGCACGAGCGCCGCCTGCAGGAGTCCCTCCTCCGCGGCGACCCCCCACTGGGCCCGGGCGCGCCCCCGGCGTCCCGGCTGGCGGCGTTCTACGAGGCGATGGTGGACCTGCTGGAGCGGCACGCGCACCTGGTGCTGGGCGCGGAGGTCGGCCATTCGCGGTTCACCACTGGCGCGTACGGGTTCTGGCGCACGCATGTCCGGGTGCTGGCGGAGTCGGCGGGGACCGCGGATCCGGACGTGCTGGCGGACGTGCTGCTGGCTCCGCTGGCTCCGGAGCTGTTCCTGCACCAGATGTCCCGGGGCGTGTCGGTGGAACGGTTCACCGCGACGTTGCGGGGGCTGGCCGTTCTGCTGGAGACGAAGTGAGGTGTCCGCCGGCCGGCGCCGAGTGGGTGGTGCAGCACTCGACGTGCAGCAACGCCATGGGGTTGCGGCGCGGGTAGGGACTCCAGGTGCCCAGCCCGATTTCCGCGCAACAGTGGGCGCCAGGGTCCTCGGCGAGCCGGGAAGGACTGTCTTCGACGAGGGCGCGCACCTCGTCGCCCTCGAGTTCGAACGCGTGCCGGCTGCCGGTGACGAACAGCGTGTCGGCCGCGAGTTCCCAGCGGAGGTGGTCGCGGAACTCCCGATGGTGCCGCCGTTCGTGCTCCGCGCGCCGCACCGGGCGGAACGGCCGCGGCGGCAGTGTCACCTTGTGCACTGCAGGAGGGCGAAGACGCGCGCGGAGACCTTTCCATCGCGACGCCGGGAAGCCCAGGCTGTGGTGCAGCAGCACCAGGTCGAGCCGCCTGCCGTCAGGTACTTCGTCGCAGCGGAGCGTGCTCGCCCGCAGCGGGAAGTGGACGATGCTGTGCGGCGAGCGGGCCGCCAGCCACCACGCGAACGCGAAGTCCACGGACGCGGCACGGTCGACAGAGAGATCCGCCCCGAACCGGCTTTCGGACAGGAAGCCGTGGGCGATCGGGTGCGCCGGGCGGAGCACGCGGTAATCCGTACCCGCCCACCGCGCGGTGCTGACCAGCATCCGCCGTTCCTGCCCGGCAAGCCGCATCCCGCTGTCCCCCTCGGTGTCCGTCGGCGCCAAAACTAAACGAGCCCACGCGGCCGAGCCCGTTTCGGGCGGTACCGCGGCTTCGGTTTCGGCTCCTCACCCCGGACCCGCCCGAGCGCGGATTCGAACGCCGTGAGCACGTCAGCCACGAACACCAGCCTGCCGACGCCGAGGCGGTGCAGGGCCGGGCCGTGGTCGGCGGCCACCGTCACCGCCACGCCGATCAGGAGCACCCGCCAAGCGCCGAACACCGCCGCGCGCACCGGTTTGGGGAAGCGAGCGAAGCCGATGCGGAGGCGGTGGCAGTGGAACGGGACGTGGCGCTCCTCGTCGGCGAGGATGCGGGCCGCGACCTGGCTGACCAAGGGGTCCGCCGTGCCGTCG
This sequence comes from Amycolatopsis sp. SID8362, assembly GCF_010550475.1. Lineage (NCBI taxonomy): Bacteria > Bacillati > Actinomycetota > Actinomycetes > Pseudonocardiales > Pseudonocardiaceae > Amycolatopsis > Amycolatopsis sp. SID8362. Next base: position 8,563 of record NZ_JAAGNB010000574.1, on the reverse strand, counting down.
CGCAAGGCGCGGTAGTACCGCAGCGCGACGACCTCGGCGATGAGCAGCACCATCAGCTCGAGCCGCAAGCCGAGCGCCCGCCGCATCCGCACGAACACCGTGTCGGTCCAGTGCGACCCGATGGTCGCCACCCCGGCGGCAGCCAGCAGCTCGGCGAGCATCCGCGCGTGGTTCTGCTCCTCGGCGACGAAGAGCTTCACGGCGGCGAGGTAGTCGCCGCCGCCGGCTTTCGCGATGAGGTTGGCGCCGTCGCCGGCTTCGCCGACCTGGAACCGCTGGATGCTTTTGGCGACGTCGGGATGCAGGCGCGCGCCGCGCTCCCAGGGCGGATCTTCACGGCGGTTACGCCGTTCAGCCTCGGTTTCGAAGTCGTGGAGCCAGTCGTCGTCCGTCATCAGTTCGATAGTGCCGTGATTCCGTGGAGTTCGTGAGCGGTTTTCGTGGAGATCCGGTGCGGATCCGGGAAACCGCCGGGTTGCACCGACCCGGGCGGGTTCGGGATCCTGGTCCTTCGGGAACCGGTTTCGCCGTCCCTGGAGGGAGGTGCGATGACGCGCTGGAGATCGGCCGTGCACCGCACCATCCTCGTCGTCGACGTCGAAGGTTACGGAAACGCGCACCGGACGAACGACCACCGGCTCTCCGTGCGGCACGGCATGTACGAGATCTTGAAAATCGCGTTCGCCCGCGCCGGGCTCGCGTGGGACAAATGCGATGCCGACGACTGCGGTGACGGCGTAATGGTCCTCGCCCCGCCGGACCAGCCGAAATCCTTGTTCGCGGAAACGCTCCCCGGCCAGCTGGTCGCGGCGTTGCGGGAACACAATGGCAGGCACGCGCGGGAAGCGCGAATTCGGCTGCGGGTGGCGTTGCACGCGGGCGAGGTCCATTTCGACGAGCACGGCGTCGCCGGCGCGGCGATCAATTTCACGTTCCGGCTCATCGACGCGGCGCCGTTGCGCGACGCCCTCGCCCGCTCACCCGGCGTCCTGGCGATGGTCGTTTCCGGCTGGTTCTTCGAAGAGGTGGTCCAGCACTGCCCGGGCGCGCGCCCCGCGAGCTACCAGCGGCTCCCGGTCGAGGTCAAGGAAACCAACACCATCGGCTGGTTCTGCCTGCCCGACCAGCCCGACGCGGACGACCGGCGCGTCGGCATCCCGGTTCAGCGGTCCGGGAGCGGAGCGGCGAGCACTTGGACGCTCCCCCGCGACACGGCGTCGTTCACGGGGCGGGCCGAAGAGCTGACCAGGCTGGCCACCGCCGCCCGCGAAGAAGGCGGGCAGCAGGTCGTCGGCATCCAGGCGATCGACGGGATGGCGGGGATCGGCAAGACGTCGTTCGCCATCCACGCGGCCCACCAGCTGGTCGACCGGTTCCCGGACGCCCAGCTGTTCCTGCGGTTGCACGCCCACACGCCCGGGCAGACGCCGGTCAACCCCACCGACGCGCTGGCTTCGCTGCTCACCATGGTCGGGGTCGACGCCCAGCACCTCCCCGCCGACCTCGACTCCCGGGCCGCGATGTGGCGCGACCGGATCGCCGGCAAGCGCGTGCTGCTGGTCCTGGACGACGCGGACAGCCACCGGCAGGTCGAGCCGCTGCTGCCGGCGACGCCGGGGTGCCTGGTGCTCGTGACCAGCCGGCGCCGGCTCACGGCGCTCGACACGACCATCACGCTGTCCCTGGACACGTTGCCCGCGCGCGAAGCCGCCGACCTCTTCACCAGCCTTTCGCGGCGCGAGGTGCTCGGGCCGCAGTCGGACGTGCTGGCCGACGTGATCCGCTCGTGCGGTCACCTCCCGCTGGCCATCTCCCTGCTGGCCGGACGGCTGCGGGACCACCCGATGTGGACCATCGAAGACCTGGCCGGGAAGCTGCACGAATCGCACGACTGGGTCATCCGCCAGACCCACGCCGAAGAAGTCGCGGTGACCGCCGCCTTCCACCTTTCGTACCGGAACCTGCGGGCGGACCGGCAGCGCTTCTTCCGCTACATCAGCCTGCACCCCGGAACCGAGTTCGAAGCCGCCAGCGCGGCGGCGCTCGCCGACGTCCCGGTCGGCGACGCCCGGACGCACCTCGACAACCTGTACAACGACCACCTGCTCAACGAAACCGCGCCCGAGCGCTACCGCATGCACGACCTGGTCCGCGAATATTCGCGCACCCTCCTCGACGACGAGACCGCCGAGGACCGGGACAAGGCGGTCGGCAGGCTGCTCGACCACTACAAGAACGCGGCGACCGCCGCGGACCAGTTCATCACCCAGGACCTGATGCGGGACGCACCCCGGGCCGAGCCGCGGACCTATGCGCAGCCGGGCTCCCTCGCGCCGGCCACGCGCGACGCGGCCTGGAAGTGGATGCACACCGAGTCCGCGAACCTGCTCGCCTGCGCGCGGCACGCCGCCGCCCACGCCCTGCCGGAGCAGGTCGTCGGCCTGGCGGCCGCGACGGCGGCGTTCCTGGACGTCGTGGGGCCCTGGGACCAGGCCGTCGTCCTGCACCGCGACGCCGCGGCAGCGGCCCGCGGCGTGGGCGACGACCTCCACACCGCCGACGCCCTGTACCGCATCGGGCGAGCCCAGCACCGGACGGCCGAATACCCGGCGGCGATTTCCGCGCTGTCCCAGGCCCTCGAGATCTACGATCGCCTGGATCACGAGCTCGGCCAAGTGGGCACGCTGATGCAGCTGGGGCGAGCATGGCGGCAGACCGACGAGTACGTCCAAGCGGCGAAGGCGTACACGAAGGCGCTTTCGTTGTCCCGCAGTCTCAAAGACCGCACCGACGAGGCCTGCGCGCTCAACGAACTGGGCATCATCCGGCTCGTCAAGGGCGAATACGCCGAGGCGATTTCAGCGCACAGCAAGGCATGGGACATTTACGCCGAACTCAAGGATCGGACCGGCCAAGCCGACGCCGCCAACGAACTCGGCGTGGCGAAACGGATGACGGGTGACTACACCGCTGCGATCGACCTCCACACGCGGGCCCTCGACGTGTACCGCGATCTCCGCGACGGATTCCACCAAGCCCTCGCCCTCAACAACCTCGGCACGGCGTTGCGGGCGAAAGGAGAGCCGGCCGAGGCGATCGAAGCGCATCAGGAAGCACTGGCCATCGCGAAGAACACGGGTGATCGCATCGGCCAGGCCATCGCCCTCAACGAACTCGGCGCCGCTCAGGCGACGACGGTGAGCTTCGCGGCCGCGACGGCGTCCCACGACCGCGCGCTCGCGCTCTACCGGATGCTCGGCCAGCAGCTGGGGGTCGCGGAGACGCTCAACCACAAGGGCACGCTGCTCCTCGCTTCCGGGAACCAGCGAGACGCGCGGGCCCAGCACGAAATGGCGCTGGAGGTCGCGCGGGAAATCAGCACCCCCCTCGAAGAGGCGCGGGCGCTCGCCGGCCTGGGCTGGTGCGCCGCCGGCCTTGGCGACACGACCGCGACCCACGACTACTTCCACGAGGCCCTGGCCATCTACGACCGGCTGGGCGCGGCCGAGCGGTTCGAGATCGCGCGCGCGCTCGCCGGCCTCGCCCCCGCGCACCGAACTGAATAGCGCGCGTTTGCCCCCGGCCTCACGGAGGAGCAGGGTGAACGCATGACGACCGCCGACGAGTTCCGCGCGCTGCACGAGCGTCCCGAGCCGTTCCTGCTGCCGAATCCGTGGGATGCCGGGACCGCCCGGATCCTGGCCGGGCTCGGGTTCGAGGCGCTGGCGACCACCAGTCTCGGTGTGGCCAACGTCGTGGGCCGGGCCCGCGCCACCCGGGCGGAGATCCTGGCCAACGTCCGGGAGATCGCCGAGGCGACGCCGTTGCCGGTGAACGCCGATCTCGAGAACGGGTTCGCCGACGATCCGGGCGAGGCCGCGAAGATGATCGAGGAGGCCGCCGAGGCGGGGGCGGCGGGGGTGTCCATCGAAGACCACACCGGGAACCGCGACGAACCGATCTACGAGTTCGGGCTCGCGGTCGACCGGGTGCGGGCGGCGGTGGAGGCGGCCCGGGCCCGATCGGTCGTGCTCACCGCGCGGTGCGAGAACCTGTGGCTGGGCATCGACGACCTCGACGACACCATCAAGCGGCTGCAGGCGTTCGAGGAGGCGGGCGCGGACGTGCTGTACGCGCCGGGCCTGCGGACGCTCGAGCAGATGCGGGCCGTGGTGTCGTCGGTGGGCAAGCCGGTCAACGTCGTGATGGGGTTCGCGGACCCGTCGATCACGCTGGAGCAGCTGGCCGGGATCGGCGTCCGGCGGGTCAGCATCGGGGCGGCGCTGTCCCGGCTCGCGCTCAAGTCCTTCGTGGACGGTGCCAGGGAAATGAAGGCGGGGCGGTTCGGGTTCGTCGGGGACCTGCCGCCGATTTCCGAGGTGCAGCAGTACTTCTGAGGGCAACGGGCCGGGTGGCGGGACGCGCGTGCGTCCCGCCACCCGGGGCCGTCAGCTACAACCCGAGGTCGCGCCGCAGCCTTCGCAGGCGTAGCACGAGCCGGCCGGGCGCATCTTCGTGCCGCACGTCATGCAGAGCGGGGCGTCCGCCGCCTTGCCGAGGCGGAGCTCCATCAGCTCCGTCGTCGTCTGGGCTTCGCGGTGCGGGTGCTCGGTTTCCTCCGCGTGCGGCTCCGGCGACGCGTCCACTGTGGAGCGCAGGACGTCGAGGTCGACGTTCGGGGCGCCGTAGCTCGCCTCGACCTCCGCCGAGCGCTCGTCCGCCGACAGGATGCCCAGCTGCGAACGCTTCTCGTGCGGCAGGTAGTCCAGCGCCAGGCGGCGGAAGAGGTAGTCCATCACGCTCGTCGCGATGCGGATGTCCGGGTCGTCGGTCATGCCCGCCGGCTCGAAGCGCAGGTTCGAGAACTTCGAGACGTAGAACTCGAGCGGGATGCCGTGCTGCAGGCCGACCGAAATCGACATCGAGAACGCGTCCATCACGCCCGCCAGGGTCGAGCCCTGCTTGCCGAGCTTGACGAAGATCTCGCCGAGGCCGTCGTCCGGGTACGAACCCGCCGTCAGGTAGCCCTCCGCGCCGCCGACCGTGAACGACACCGTCTGGCTCGGACGCTTCTTCGGCAGGCGCTTGCGGACCGGGCGGTACTCGACGACCTTCTCCGGCTCGGCCTCGGCCTTCTCCCTCTTGGCCGTCGACAGCGGCTGGCCGACCTTGCAGTTGTCGCGGTAGATCGCCAGGGCCTTGAGGCCGAGCTTCCAGCCCTGGAAGTAGATCTCCTCGACCTCTTCGACCGTCGCCGACTCCGGCATGTTGACCGTCTTCGAGATCGCGCCCGACAGGAACGGCTGCACCGCGGCCATCATCCGGACGTGGCCCATCGGCGCGATCGAGCGCTCACCGACCGCGCAGTCGAACACCTCGTAGTGCTCCGGACGCAGGCCCGGCGCGTCGACGACGTGGCCGTGCTGCGCCACGTACTCGACGATCGCCTCGACCTGCTCGTCCTGGTAGCCGAGCGCGGTCAGCGCGCGCGGCACCGTCTGGTTGACGATCTGCATCGAGCCGCCGCCGACGAGCTTCTTGAACTTGACCAGCGAGAAGTCCGGCTCGATGCCGGTCGTGTCGCAGTCCATCATGAAGCCGATGGTGCCGGTGGGCGCGAGCACGGACGCCTGCGCGTTGCGCCAGCCGTGCTTCGTGCCGATGTCGATGCCCTTCTTCCACTCCTCCGTCGCCAGCGCGCGCACCGCGGCGTCGTTCGAGTGGTAGGTGCGGACCAGCTCGTTCGCCGCCGCGTGCTTGCGCATCACGCGCTGGTGCGACTCGGCGTTGCGCGCGTAGCCCTCGTACGCGCCGACGACCTGGGCCAGCTCCGCCGAGCGGCGGTAGGAAACGCCGGTCATCAGCGAGGTGATCGCCGCCGCGAGCGCGCGGCCGCCGTCGGAGTCGTACGCGTGGCCCAGCGCCATCAGCAGCGCGCCGAGGTTCGCGTAGCCGATGCCGAGCTGGCGGAACTTCCGCGTGGTGTCGGCGATCGGCTCGGTCGGGAAGTCCGCGAAGCAGATCGAGATGTCCATCGCCGTGATGACGAACTCGACGGCGCGCGCGAACAGCGGCGCGTCGAAGGTGCCTTCAGGGGTGACGAACTTGAGCAGGTTCAGCGAGGCGAGGTTGCAGCTCGAGTTGTCGAGGTGCATGTACTCGCTGCACGGGTTCGACGCGGTGATCCGGCCGGACTCCGGGCAGGTGTGCCAGTCGTTGATCGTGCCGTCGTACTGGATGCCGGGGTCGGCGCACTCCCACGCGGCCTGCGCGACGCCGCGGAACAGCTTCTTCGCGTCGGTCCGGTCGATGACCTCGCCGGTGAGCCGGGCGCGCAGGCCGAAGTCGGTGCCGTTCTCGACCGCCTGCATGAACTCGTCGGACACGCGGACCGAGTTGTTCGCGTTCTGGTACTGCACCGAAGAGATGTCCGCGCCGGAGAGGTCCATGTCGAACCCGGCGTCGCGGAGGACCTTGATCTTCTCCTCTTCGCGGGCCTTCGTCTGGACGAACTCCTCGATGTCCGGGTGGTCGATGTCGAGCACGACCATCTTCGCCGCGCGCCGGGTGGCGCCGCCGGACTTGATGGTGCCCGCGGACGCGTCGGCGCCACGCATGAACGAGACCGGGCCGGACGCGGTGCCGCCGGAGGTGAGCAGCTCCTTCGAGGAGCGGATGCGGGAGAGGTTCAGGCCGGCGCCGGAGCCGCCCTTGAAGATCAGGCCCTCTTCGCGGTACCAGTTGAGGATCGACTCCATGGTGTCGTCGACGGCGAGGATGAAACACGCCGAGACCTGCTGCTTCGACGACGTGCCGACGTTGAACCAGACCGGGGAGTTGAAGCTGAAGACCTGGTGCAGCAGCATCCAGGTGAGCTCGTGCTCGAAGATCTCGAGGTCCTGCGGCGAGGCGAAGTAGCCGTGGTCGCGCGCGGCCTTGACGTAGGTCTTCACGACCCGGTCGATGAGCTGCTTGAGGCTGCGCTCGCGCTGCGGGCTGCCGACGGCGCCGCGGAAGTACTTGCTGGTGACGATGTTGGTGGCGTTGACCGACCAGAACTCGGGGAACTCCACGCCGCGCTGCTCGAAGTTGACCGAGCCGTCGCGCCAGTTCGTCATCACGACGTCGCGTTGTTCCCAGGTCACCTGGTCATAGGGGTGCTGCCCCTCGGTGGTGAAGACGCGCTTCACGCTCAGCCCGCCGGCCGCCTTGCTCTTCTTGCCGGCGGCCGCGCCGGCCCCGGTTCCCACGGTTTCGGTCATCGGTCGAACCCTCACTCCCGCAGCGGGACGGTCAATCGCCGTCTTCGCGCTGATCGCTCTCCTCCGGAGCAGCAGAACCCGCCATGGCCTCACGAAGATCGGCGATCTCCTTCTCGAAGTCCTCGACCGACGAGAAGGAGCGGTAGACGCTGGCGAACCGGAGGTAGGCGACCCCGTCGAGCTCACGCAGCGGGCCCAGGATGGCCAGGCCGACCTCGTGACTCGGGATCTCCGCCAGACCGGCGGAGCGGATCGACTCCTCCACGCGCTGCGCGAGCTGCTGCAGCGCGTCGTCGTCGACCGGCCTGCCCTGGCAGGCGCGGCGGACGCCGCTCACCACCTTGTCCCGGCTGAACTGTTCGGTGACCCCGGACCGCTTGACGACGGCGAGCACCATCGTCTCCGAAGTCGTGAACCGCCGTCCGCACGACGCGCACGAGCGCCGCCTGCGGATCGCCTGGCCTTCATCCACCTCTCGGGAGTCGACGACCCGAGAGTCCGCATGCCGGCAGAACGGGCACCTCATCCGCCGATCACCTTCCCCTCCGCGCTCGCCGCCCCGGTCGACGTCCGCCGGCCACCACGCGTGGCCGTGCCGCGACCGCCCGGTACCCCTGCACCTGGTGATCGACTTGTGGACATCCGGTGGGTAAAAGACGGCCAGCTGTGGACAACTGCTGCCCAGTCTACCCCAACCTGTGGACCAACTACAGCGGTGTAACTACTACATATAGCGGGCGAGCGTAGAACTCGGGAAGGACGTGCGCAAGCCGCGCGGCCGTGTCGGACCCGGCCGGGTGAGACACCCCGCGGACACGGGCGCGAACCGCACCGCGACGTCCCGCGTCGCGAGTGGACTCAAGCTGCCCGGGGCCCGTTTCGCCGACGCGGCAAGCCGTCGCGGCGGCCCGGGATCGACCCAGCCGGCGATTCACCGGGCCGGGTGAAATCACGGCGAGCGCCGATAACGGCGTTTCGCAGCTGCCTCGACTCGGCACCACCGGAGAAGGAAGACGGCATCACGGGACATCGGCGACCGGGACCGTGAGGGGCAGCCCCGGCACCAGGACGGCCTGGTCCAGGCGGTTCAGCTCCTTGATCCGGGCCACGACCGCGCCCGGCTCGCTCTCCGGGGCGAAGCGCGCGGCCAGCGAAGACAGCGTGTCGCCCTGCCCGACCGACACCGTCGTGGTCCGCTCCGGCACCGGGGCACCCGAAGCGCCACCGCCCAGCAGGCCCAGTCCGGCGACCACCAGGCAGCTCGCGACGGCGAGCGCCGCGAGCCACGGCCACCGCACCGG
>NZ_JAAGNB010000531.1:0-9586 GCF_010550475.1 Amycolatopsis sp. SID8362 | reverse complement strand
CGCGGGCCGGCCCGGCGGCGGTGGGCGCGGGGTGCGCGGGATGGCCGAGCGGGCGGCAGTGCTCGGGGGCGAGCTGTCGGCGGGACGGGTGGACGAGCGGTGGGAGGTCGTGGTGCGGGTGCCGTGGGGGAGCGGGCGGTGAGCGTCGGGGTGCTGCTGGTCGACGACGAACCCCTGATCCGGGCCGGGTTGCGGGCGATCGTCGACAGCGAAGACGGCCTCACCGTGGTCGGCGAGGCCACCGACGGCGCCGAGGTGCCCGGGCTCGTCGCCCGGCTGCGGCCCGACGTCGTGCTCGTGGACGTGCGGATGCCCGCGGTGGACGGGATCGCCGCCACCACGCACCTGATGTCCACTGTGGACCCGCCGAAGGTCATCGTGGTGACCACCTTCGAGAACGACGACTACGTCTACGACGCCCTGCGCGCCGGCGCCAGCGGGTTCCTGCTCAAGCGGGCCCGGCCGGAGGAGATCGTGGCGGCGATCCGGACCGTGGTGGCGGGGGAGTCCCTGCTGTTCCCGGCGGCGATCCGCCGCCTGGCGGCCGGGCAGTCACCGACCGGGGACGGGCTGGCGAGCGTCAACCTGACCGAGCGGGAGCGCGAAGTCCTGCGGCTGATGGCCGCCGGACTGTCCAATGTGGAGATCGCGGGCGAGCTGTACCTGGGTGTCCAGACGGTGAAGACCCACGTGGGCAACGTACTGGCGAAGCTCGGCGCCCGCGACCGGACCCAGGCGGTGATCCGGGCTTACGACTCGGGCTTCGTGATTCCGGCAGGATGAAGGCATGACCGCGGAGTTTCATCTTTCTGGATGAACGGCGTAACGAACGCGCTGACGGAACGGACTTGAGAAAGAAGTACACGAGACCTTCTGGGAGCGACGTGGCGACCTCCGACGGAGATACCGACCCTGACTCGGCCGAAGTGACCAGCATCATCACCGGTGCCGAGTTCGCCCGTGATCTCTTTTTGGCCGAGTACCGAACGCTGCGCGACGAAATTCTCAAGAAGATGGACCACCGGACATCACTGGTCGTCTGCTCCGTCACGGTGAGCTCGGCGGTCCTGGGGTTCGGGATCGATCGCAAGAGTGCTTCGCTGCTTCTGGTAGCTCCTCTGGTCTCGCTTCTCCTCGGCATCCTCATCGTCTTCTACAACATGCAGATCGGAGTCGCTTCGGAGCATCTCCGCACCCGGTACGAGAAGCCGATGTCTCGTCGATTCCAGGGCTTCACGGGATGGCACGAGGGCATGGGTGACCCGGCTGTCCGGTTGCTGCAGAGGCTGGTTCCCTACCACCTGCCGTTGATCCTGATCGCGACCGCTCCCGTGATCGTTGCGGTCCCGTTGGCTGTATCGCTCGGCGACACATTCACTTCAGGGATCCCCGTGCTCATCGTCGTTGTCGGCCTGTTGGTCGTTTATGTGGTGGAGTTGCTGAGGAACCGAAAGCTGCTGTGAGCCGGCATTCCGGCAGGATGAAGGCATGACCGCTCAATACGACAGCTTCGCCGAGGCCTACGCGGCCGAGAACGAGTCCAGTCTGATGAACGCCCACTACGAGCGGCCCGCCGCGCTGGCGCTGGCCGGGGACGTGGCCGGGCAGCGGGTGCTCGACGCCGGGTGTGGTTCCGGGCCGCTCTTCGCCGCGCTGCGGGAGCGGGGTGCCGTCGTTTCCGGGTTCGACCAGAGTGCCGGGATGATCGAGCAGGCCCGGCGGCGGCTCGGGGACGACGCGGATCTGCGGGTCGCCGACCTCGCCGAGCCGCTGCCCTTCCCCGACGGCGAGTTCGACCTCGTCACCGCGTCGCTCGTGCTGCACTACCTGCGCGATTGGGCGCCGACGCTGGGTGAGCTGAAACGGGTGCTCAAGCCCGGGGGACGGCTGATCGCGTCGGTCAACCACCCGCTCATGGTCAACCTCACGCACCGCCAGGAGGGACCGCGGCCCGACTACTTCGCGCACTACACCTGGACCGACGAATTCCCGCTGCACGGCCGGACCGGGCGGATGACGTTCTGGAACAAGCCGCTGCACGCGATGACCGACGCGTTCACCGCGGCGGGGTTCCGGCTCGCCGTCGTCCACGAACCGCGGCCCACGGCGGTGGCGCGCGAGCTGTTCCCGGACGACTTCCCGATCCTCGACACCTTCCCGAGCTTCCTGTTCTTCGTGCTCGAAGCCGGTTAGCCGAGGTCGTCGAGGAGTGCCTGGACGGCGGCGGCCATGGTCGCCGGGTCGCCGTCGGCCGGGTGCAGCACCAGGTCCGGGGACTCCGGGCGCTCGTAGGGCGCGTCGATGCCGGTGAACCCCGTGATCTCCCCGGCGCGCGCCTTCGCGTACATCCCCTTCGGGTCCCGGGCCTCGCACACCTCCAGGGGCGTGTCGACGAAGACCTCCACGAACGGCAGGTCCGCGTGCACCTCCCGCGCCCGAGCCCGGTCCGAAGCGTACGGGCTGATCAGGGACGCGATCGCCACCACGCCCGCGTCCGCGAACAGGCGCGCCACCTCCGCCACCCGGCGCACGTTCTCGGCGCGATCCGAAGGGCTGAACCCCAGCCCGGCGTTGAGGCCGTGGCGCAGGTTGTCGCCGTCCAGCAGGTACGCCGGGCGGCCCGCCGCGACCAGGCGGCGTTCCAGCTCGACCGCCACCGACGACTTGCCCGACGCCGAAAGGCCGGTGAGCCACACCGTCGCGCCGCGGGTCGGGCGGTCCTCGCGGCGGACTGCCGCGGTGTGCCAGACGACCGGGGACGCGACCGCGCCGGTGATCATGCCCGCGGCGACCGTGTCGCCGGTGTGCTCGTCCACCAGCAGGAAGCCGCCCGTGGCGCGGTTGCGGCGGTAGGGGTCGAACAGCAGCGGCGCGCGCGTGCGCAGCCGGACGCGGCCGATGTCGTTCAAGGACAACGACTCCGCCTCGGAGCGGTGCAGCGTCGTCACGTCGAGGCGGTACTCCAGCCGCTCCACCGTGCCCCGCGTCTCGGTGGTCGTGTGCCGGACCGCGTAGGACGCACCGGGTGTCAGCGACGAACGTGACGAGAACCAGCACACCAGCGCGTCGACCTCGCGGGCCGATTCCGCGCGGTTGCCCGGGCGGCACAACATCGCGCCGCGGCCGAGGTCCAGGTCGTCGGCCAGCTCGACCGTCACCGCCTGCCCGGTGAACGCTTCCGCGAGCGGCGTCCCGCCGGGTCCCCAGACCGCCCGGACGCGGGAGGTGAACCCCGACGGCAGCGCCACGACCTCGTCGCCCGGCTTGAACACCCCGCCCGCGATGGTGCCCGCGTAGCCCCGGAAGTCCGGCCGGCGGAGCACGTACTGCACCGGGAACCGGGCGTCGATCAGGTTGCGGTCGGAGGCGACGTGCACCTCTTCGAGCTGGTGCAGCAGCGAAGTCCCTTCGTACCACGGCATGCTCGCGCTGCGGTGGACGACGTTGTCGCCGTGCAGCGCCGAAACCGGCACGAACGTCAGGTCGGCGACGTCGAGCTTCATCGCGAACCGGCGGAACTCTTCGCGGATCTCGTCAAACCGCTCACGCGACCAGCCGACGAGGTCCATCTTGTTCACGCACACCACGAGGTGCCCGATCCCCAGCAGTGAAGCCAAAAACGCGTGCCGCCGCGACTGCTCCAGCACGCCCTTGCGCGCGTCCACGAGGATCAGCGCCAGGTCCGCCGTCGACGCGCCGGTCACCATGTTCCGCGTGTACTGCAGGTGGCCCGGGGTGTCGGCGATGATGAACTTCCGCTTGGGCGTGGCGAAGTAGCGGTGGGCGACATCGATCGTGATGCCCTGCTCGCGTTCGGCGCGCAGGCCGTCGGTGAGCAGCGCGAGGTCCGGGTAGTCCTCGCCGCGCTCGCGGCTGGCGCGTTCGACGGCGGCGAGCTGGTCGGTGAAGATCGCCTTCGAGTCGAACAGCAGCCGGCCGATCAACGTGGACTTCCCGTCGTCCACGCTGCCCGCCGTGGCGATCCTCAGCAGCTGCATCAGAAGTAGCCCTCCCGCTTGCGGTCTTCCATGCCTGCTTCGGAAATCCGGTCGTCGGCGCGCGTGGCACCGCGCTCGGTGACGCGCGTGGCGGCCACTTCGGCGACCACTTCGGACGGTGTCGCCGCCGACGATTCGACGCAGCCGGTGCACGTCGCGTCGCCGACGGTCCGGAAGCGCACGGTCGCTTCGTACGGCGTCTCGCCGTCCACAAGGGACAGGAACCGGGTCGCCGCCAGCAGCATGCCGTCGCGCTGGACGACCGGGCGCCGGTGCGCGTAGTACAACGGCGGCAAGGCGATCCGCTCGTCCCGGATGTACTGCCAGATGTCCAGCTCGGTCCAGTTCGACAGCGGGAAGACGCGGATGTGCTCACCGCGGCGGTGCCGCCCGTTGTAGAGGTTCCACAGCTCCGGGCGCTGGGCCCGCGGGTCCCACTGGCCGTGCTCGTCGCGGAAGCTGAAGACGCGTTCCTTCGCGCGGGCTTTCTCCTCGTCGCGGCGGGCCCCGCCGAACACGGCGTCGAACCCGCCCTCGCGGATGGCGCGCAGCAGCGTGACGGTCTGCAGCCGGTTGCGGCTGGCGCCCGGGCCGGTCTCCTCGACGACGCGGCCGGCGTCGATGTCATCCTGCACGCTCGCGACCAAAAGGCGCAGGTTCAAGGCGGCGACGGTCTCGTCGCGGAACCGGATGACCTCGTCGAAGTTGTGACCGGTGTCGACGTGCAGCACGGGGAACGGCAGCGGCGCCGGCCAGAACGCTTTGGCGGCGGCGTGCAGCATCACCACGGAGTCCTTGCCGCCGGAAAACAGCAGGACCGGGCGCTCGAAGGTCGCCGCGACTTCGCGGAAGACGTGCACGGCCTCCGCTTCGAGCGCGGCCAGGTGGGACAGCTCGTAGGCCACGGACACCGGAAAAAAGTAGAACATGTTCTTGTCATCGGTCAAGCGGTGCGGGACCCTGTGAACATGGACCTGGTCGTACTCGAAGAGATCAAGCGGCTGAAGTACCGGTACCTGCGCGGGGTGGACCTCAAGCTGTGGGACGAGGTGGCCGACACCTTCACCGTCGACGCCACGGCCGACTACGGGACGCACGCCGTGGGCGGGGACGGGAAGAAGTTCGAGGGGCGCGACGCCATCCTCGAGTTCCTCACCACGAGCCTCGGCAACGGCATCATCACCGTACACCACGCAGGTCAGCCCGAGATCGAGGTCGACGGCGACACCGCGACCGGGCGGTGGTCGTTCACCGACAAGGTCATCGTCCCCGACCACAAGGTGATCATCGAGGGCGCAGCCTTCTACGAGGACACCTACCGCCGCGACGCCGACGGCGCCTGGCGGATGTCGCACATCGGGTACGTCCGGACCTACGAGTCGATGCTCTCCTGGGAGGGCAATCCCGGCTTCCGGCTGCTCGCGAACCGCTGGGCCGTGCCGGCATGATCGAGAACGAGTTCTCGTTGACCCGGCCGTTCGCCGACGCGATCGCCGAGGCCGAGAAGCTGATCGCGGAGGCGCCGCCGGCACAGACGGAGCAGGGCCTGCTGGAAGGCTACGACTACCTCGCCGGCAGCATCCGCGCGTCCCTGCAGATGGCCTGGGCCTACCAGCGCGACTTCCCGTACTTCACCGCGTCCACCGGGCCGTACACGAAGATGGGCCTGGACAACCCGGACACGCTGTACTTCAACGCGAACATCCGCGCCGACCGCGAATACCTCGTCACCGGCGTCCGCGGCACCACCGCAGACCTGAGCTTCCAGATCCTCAACGGCGACTACTCGCCGGTCGTGGTGCCCGACAGCCTCGCCGCGTTCGACGACCGCGCCATCGAAATCGGCGAAGACGGCCGGTTCGAGCTGCGGTTCGGGCCGGCGCGCGACAACCCGGGGCCGAACTACTTCGTGCTCGGCGAGGGCTCGTCGATGCTCGTCGTGCGCGAGGTCCACAGCGACTGGGCGACCGAGAAGCGCGGCGAGATCCGCATCCAGTGCGTCGACACAGCGGGCCAGGCGCCGCCGGTGCCGGACCGCTCCGCGCTGGCCAAGCGCTACGGCGTGACCGGCAAGATCCTGCTGAGCCGGCTGAAGACGTTCCTGGCGTTCCCGAAGTGGTTCTACGACAACCTGCCGGTCAACACGATGACCGAGCCGCGGTCGACGCCGGGCGGGCTGACCACGCAGTTCTCCTCGGCCGGGCACTACGACCTGGGCGAGGAAGAGGCGATGATCGTCACCGTGCCGCGCTGCGCGGACGCGCCGTATCAGGGGATTCAGCTCGGCAGCCTCTGGTACGTCTCGCTCGACTACATCAACCACCAGACGAGCCTCACCGCCGACCAGGCGCGCGTCGACCCCGACGGCAAGATCCGGTTCGTGATCAGCGAACGCGACCCCGGCCTGGCGAACTGGCTGGAGCGCACCGGGCACGACCGCGGGTACGTCCAGATCCGCTGGCAGCGGCTGGCCCGGGACCTCGGGCCGGAGGACGGCCCGGTCGTCGAGGTCGTCAAGGTTGACGAGCTGCCGGACCGGCTGCCCTACCACGAGGAGGCACGCGTGACGCCGGCCGAGTGGGCGGCGCGGATCGCGGCCCGGCAGGATGCCGTCGCCGCCCGGATGCTGGGGTGAGGATGCCGGATCTGTTGCAGGGCAAGGTGGTCGTCGTCTCCGGCATCGGCCCGGGACTCGGCCGGTCGATCGCCGTGCGGAGCGCGGAGGCGGGCGCGGACGTCGTGCTCGCCGCGCGCACCGAGTCCCGGCTCACCGAGGTGGCCAAGGAAGTCACCGACCTCGGGCGCCGCGCCGTCGCGATCCGGACCGACATCGACGACGCGGACTCCGCCGAGAACCTGGTGAACGAGGCCCTCGAAGCGTTCGGACGCGTGGACGCCGTGGTGCACAACGCTTTCGCCGTCCCGCCGCTGACCGATCTGGCCACAGTGGACCTCGACGCCGTCCGGGCCGGGTTCGAGACGGCGGGGATCTCGGTGCTGCGGCTGACGCGGTTGTTCCTGCCCGCGCTCAAGGAGAGCAAGGGCTCGCTGGTGATGATCAACTCCGCCGTGCTGCGGCATTCCCGGCGCACGTTCGGCGCGTACAAGATGGCGAAGTCGGCGCTGCTGTCGCTCTCGCAGAGCCTCGCGAGCGAAGTCGGCCCGGACGGCGTCCGCGTCAACACCGTCGCCCCCGGCTACATCTGGGCGCCGAACCTCAAGTGGTACTTCAATTATCTGGCCAAGGAACGCGGCATCACGCCTGAAGAGGTGTACGCCGAGACCGCGTCCACAATAGACCTGCGCAAGCTGCCCGAGCCCGACGAGATCGCCGACGCGGTGGTGTTCCTCGCCTCGCCGATGGCGCGCGCGATCACCGGGCAGTGCCTCGACGTCAATGGCGGCGAGTACCACCACTAGGAGGTTCGATGCTCCCCGGCCGCGAAGACGTCGGCACCGTCGAGGACCTGCGCGCTTCGGCGTCGAAGCTCACCGGCCTCGACGACTTCGGCAGCGGCGAGTACGTCGAGGGCCTGAGCGTGCTGCTGGAGGCGTACGAGGCCGACGAGGACCTCACGCCGTTCGGCAACAAGGTGCACCGGGCGATGCTGCGCGGTGCCCTCGTGGCGCGGCTGCTCAGCGAGGCGTCGTGGAAGCAGCACCCGGCGCACGCGGACGTCCGCGTCGAGCGGCCGATCTTCGTGACCGGCCTGCCCCGCACCGGGACGACCGCGCTGCACCGGCTGCTCGTCGAGGACCCGGCGCACCAGGGCCTCGAGGTGTGGCTCGCGGAGGTCCCGCAACCGCGGCCGCCGCGCGAAACGTGGGCGGACAACCCGATCTTCCAGGGGATCCAGGCGGGGTACGAACGCCACCACGTCGAGCACCCGGAGTTCATGGGCGTGCACCACATGTCCGCCGACCAGGTGGAGGAGTGCTGGCAGCTGCTGCGCCAGTCGATGCGCTCGGTGTCGTTCGAATGCCTCGCGCACGTGCCGCGGTACTCGCGCTGGCTGGCGAAGCAGGACTGGACCGACGCCTACGCCCGGCACCGGCGCAACCTGCGGCTGATCGGGCTGCCGGACGCGGGCAAGCGCTGGGTGCTCAAGAACCCGAGCCACCTCTTCGCCCTCGACGCGCTGATGGCGAACTACCCGGACGCGCTGGTGATCCAGACCCACCGGGCGCCGCGGACGATCATGGGCTCGATGTGCAGCCTCGCCGAGAAGGCGGCGGACGGCTGGTCCACCAAGTTCCGCGGTGAGGTGATCGGCCGCGGGCAGCTCGACCTGTGGGCCCGCGGCGCCGACGAGTTCCTGCACGCGCGCGGCCGGTACGACCCGGCGCAGTTCTGTGACGTGGCCTATGAGGACTTCGTCGCCGACCCGGTCGGCACGGTGTCCACTGTGTACGACCACTTCGGACTGGAGCTGACGGACGAGGCGCGGGCGGCGATGACGGCGGTGCACGAGCGGAGCCGGACCGGGGAACGCAAACCCGTGCACCGGTACAGCTTGGCGGACTTCGGCCTGACGCCCGAAGAAGTCGACGAGCGGTTCGCGGGCTACCGGGCCGTCTACGGCTGATCGCCGTCGCGCGGCCGGACGTGGACGCGCTCGCCCTGCAGCCCGAACAGGATGAGCAGTTCCACCGCGCGGCCGTCGGCCGAGCCCAGCCAGTGCGGCTCCGTCGTGTCGAACTCCGCGGCCTCGCCCGGTGGCAGGGTCAGGTCGCGGTCGCCGACGACCAGCCGCAGCGTCCCGTTGAGGACGTAGAGCCATTCGTAGCCGCTGTGCGTCTGCGGCGTGGGCTCGACGGGGCCGCCGGCCGGGATGAGCATCTTGTACGCGTGCACCCCGCCGGGGCGGCGGGTGAGTGGCACGAACGTCATGCCGTAGCGGTGCACCGGGTGCAGGTGGACGCGCGGGTCGCCGGTGCGCGGGGCGCCGACGAGGTCGTCGAGCGGGACGTCGTAGGCGCGCGACAGCGGCAGCAGCAGCTCCAGGTTCGGCCGCCGTTGCCCGCTTTCGAGCCGGGACAGGGTGCTTTCCGAGATCCCGGTTTCGGCCGAGACGCCGGCCAGGGTGCTGCCACGCTGCCGCCGCAGGGCCCGCAACCGCGGCCCGACCGCGGCCAGGACGGTGTCGATCTCCTCGCTCATGCCCCCAGTCTTGCCGGTCCGGCAAGTCTTCGTGCGGCGGCTGGCTCGGCGGCGGCTTCGCTGATGTCTTGAATGACTCATTCATGTCGTCAGACGACATGAATGAGTCATTCACTACATCTCAGGCCAGGGTCCCGGCGAAGTCGCGCTGGCGAGCGGGTGACCGGCCGCGGACCGGCCGCGCTGGACCTCGGTCGCCAGTCTTGCCGGTCCGGCAAGTTTTCGTGCGCCCGGCGGCGCCCGCGGGGCAGGGTGAACGCCGTACCCCGGCACGAAGGAGAACCATGGACGCCGTCCGCTTCTGGGACGACCACTACCGCGAGCCCCGCACCACCCGCGTGAACCCCGTGCTCGCCGAGATCGCCGCGGACCTGCCCGCGGGCGCCGCGCTGGACCTGGGCTGCGGCGCCGGCGGCGACGCGCTCTG
>NZ_JAAGNB010000488.1:0-27467 GCF_010550475.1 Amycolatopsis sp. SID8362 | reverse complement strand
GCGACCGCCAGCAGGGCGGCAACCGCGACCAGCAGCGCCAGGGCGGTGGCAACCGCGGCGACAACCGCGGCGACAACCGCCAGGACGGCAACCGCCAGCGCAACCAGCAGCAGGACGGCGGCAACCGCGGCGGCCAGGACAACCGCAACCAGCAGCCGGACGACGACGAGGAAGGCGGCCGTCGCGGCCGTCGCTTCCGCGACCGTCGGCGCCGCGGCAGCGGTGGCGGCCAGCGCGACGGCGGTTCGCCGGACACCGAGATCCGCGAGGACGACGTCCTGCTGCCCGTCGCGGGCATCCTGGACGTGCTCGACAACTACGCGTTCGTGCGGACCTCCGGCTACCTCGCCGGCCCGAACGACGTGTACGTGTCGCTCTCGCTGGTCCGCAAGTACGGCCTGCGCCGCGGTGACGCCATCACCGGTGTCGTGCGCCAGCCGCGCGAGGGCGAGCAGCAGCGGCAGAAGTTCAACCCGCTGGTGCGCGTCGACTCGATCAACGGCCTGGAGCCGGACGAGGCCAAGCGCCGTCCCGACTTCACCAAGCTGACCCCGCTGTACCCGAACGAGCGGCTGCGCCTCGAGACCGAGTCGCACAAGCTCACCACCCGCGTGATCGACCTGATCATGCCGGTCGGCAAGGGGCAGCGCGCCCTGATCGTGTCGCCGCCGAAGGCCGGTAAGACCACGATCATGCAGGACATCGCGAACGCGATCTCCACGAACAACCCCGAGTGCCACCTGATGGTCGTCCTGGTCGACGAGCGTCCGGAAGAGGTCACCGACATGCAGCGCTCGGTGAAGGGCGAGGTCATCGCCTCGACCTTCGACCGGCCGCCGTCCGACCACACGTCGGTCGCGGAGCTGTCGATCGAGCGGGCCAAGCGCCTGGTCGAGATGGGCCACGACGTCGTCGTGCTGCTCGACTCGATCACCCGCCTCGGCCGCGCGTACAACCTGGCGGCCCCGGCGTCCGGCCGGATCCTGTCCGGTGGTGTCGACTCGACCGCGCTGTACCCGCCGAAGCGGTTCCTGGGCGCGGCGCGCAACATCGAGAACGGCGGCTCGCTGACCATCTTCGCCACGGCGATGGTCGAGACCGGTTCGACGATGGACACGGTCATCTTCGAGGAGTTCAAGGGCACCGGTAACGCGGAGCTCAAGCTCGACCGCAAGATCGCCGAGCGCCGCGTGTTCCCGGCCGTCGACGTCAACCCGTCGGGCACCCGCAAGGACGAGCTGCTGCTCTCGCCGGACGAGCTGGCCGTGACCGTGAAGCTGAGCCGGGTGCTGCACGCGCTCGACTCGCAGCAGGCGATCGACCTGCTGATCTCGCGGCTGCGGAAGACGAAGACGAACGTCGAGTTCCTCATGCAGGTCTCGAAGACCGCCCTCGGCGGCAGCGAAGACGACTGAGCGTGCTGATCGGAGGCCTCCCCGCCGCGTGCGGGGAGGCCTCCGGCGCGTTCGGAATACCTGGTCAGCGGGGTGCGTTCCAGTGAGCGTCTGCCCGTCTGGCAGAATTACCCGCTGAAGTCCGGCGCCGGTTCACCCCGCGAGAACGACTGGGGACCCGGAGCCAACGAGAGAGGACACCATGAAGAGCGGTATTCACCCCGAGTACGTGGTCACGAACGTGAACTGCGACTGCGGCAACAGCTTCACCACGCGCAGCACCAAGACCAGCGGCAACATCCACGTCGAGATCTGCTCGAACTGCCACCCGTTCTACACGGGCAAGCAGAAGATCATGGACACCGGTGGCCGGGTCGCGCGCTTCGAGGCTCGCTACGGCAAGCGCCAGAAGAAGGCCGACGCCAAGTAGCTTTTCCGACGACGCCCACTCGCCTGCGCGGGTGGGCGTCGTTTTTTGTCGTTCTTCCCCGGGCTGAGAGGTGGCAAAGGTGGATTCGAGCTCGCTCAAGGGGCTGCTCGCCGAGCACGCGGAGCTGGAGCAGCAGCTGGCGGACCCCGCGGTGCACGCCGACCAGGCGCGCGCCCGCAAGCTCGGCCGCCGCTACGCCGAGCTGACGCCGGTGGTCCGCGCGGTCCACGAGCTCGACACGGCCCGCGACGACCTCGCGGCCGCCCGGGAGATGGCCTCGGAGGACGCGGAGTTCGCGGCCGAGGCCGAGGAGCTGGCCGCGAAGATCCCCGAGCTGGAGTCGAAGCTCACCGAACTGCTGCTGCCGCGCGACCCGTACGACGGCTCCGACGTCGTGATGGAGATCAAGTCCGGCGAGGGCGGCGAGGAGTCGGCCCTGTTCGCCGGCGACCTCCTGCGCATGTACCTGCGCTACGCCGAGCGCCACGGCTGGAAGGCGGAGGTCCTCGACTCGGTCGACTCCGACCTGGGCGGCTTCAAGGACGTCACGCTGTCGATCAAGACCAAGGCGGCCGACGTCGACGGCGTCTGGTCCCGGTTGAAGTTCGAGGGCGGCGTCCACCGCGTCCAGCGCGTGCCGGCGACCGAGTCCCAGGGCCGCATCCACACGTCCGCGTCCGGCGTGCTGATCTACCCGGAACCGGAGGAGGTCGAGGTCGAGATCGACCCCAACGACCTGCGCATCGACGTCTTCCGCTCGTCCGGCCCCGGCGGCCAGAGCGTCAACACGACCGACTCCGCGGTGCGGATCACGCACCTGCCGACCGGCATCGTCGTGTCCTGCCAGAACGAGAAGTCCCAGATCCAGAACCGCGCCCGCGCCCTGCAGGTCCTGCAGGCCCGGCTGCAGGCGATCGCGGAGGAAGAGGCCGCGGCAAAGGCCTCGGACGCCCGCAAGTCCCAGGTCCGCACGGTCGACCGCTCCGAGCGGATCCGGACGTACAACTTCCCGGAGAACCGCATTTCGGACCACCGGGTGAACTACAAGGCGTACAACCTGGACCAGGTCCTCGACGGCGACCTGGACGGCGTCCTGGACGCGCTCGCGACGGCGGACCGCGAAGAGCGGCTGGCCGCTTCGGCGGGCTAAGCCTTCGGCACCAGCCAGCACAGGCAGAACGGGTGCCCGGCCGGATCGGCGTAGACCTGGAAGTCGTCGCCGGCCGTGGCCCCGCTCGCCGGTTTCAGCACCCGCGCGCCCAGGGCCATCACGTGTTCGTGCGCCTCGGCGAAGTCCTCGACCCACAGGTCCAGGTGCACCTGCTGCTTCGTGCCGCCGTCGGGCCACTCCGGCGCCACGTGGTCGGGCGCGAGCTGCACGCCGACCCGTGGCGCGCCCTCGACCATGACCATGTGCCAGTCGCCGTCTTCGTCGACCTCGCCGCCGAGCACGCCCGCCCAGAAGCGGCTCTCGGCCGCGAGGTCGGCGGCGTCGAACGTGACGACCTGGTGCATGATCCGCATCATCGGACGGCCGGCTCCTCCGGCTCGCGGAACGCCTCGAACACCTCGGTCACCGGCTCCTCGTCCGGCTCCGGTTCCGGTTCCGGCCGCGTGGGGCGCGGGAAGAGGCTCAGCACCCCGAACACGAACGCCAGCACGGTCGGGAACAGCGTCAGCAGCTGGTGCTTCACGCCCTCGACGCCTTCGCCGAGCGCCGACAGCCCGAACTGGCCCACCGCGAACAGCAGCAGGAAGAACACCACGATCCCGTACTCGCGCCGGGACCGGCGGAACGCCCGCACGCCGGCCCAGCCGATCAGCAGCCAGAACGGGACCAGCAGGTACAGCCCCAGCGGCGCCGCTAGCGCGGACAGGCCCGAGAACACCGGGACGCGGAACTCCTGCGCCATCGGCGGCAGCCCGGACGTGTCGGCGAAGCTGCCCAGCCGCTCCGGGCGGGCGGTCAGCGTGTCGACCGCGCCCTGGTGGAGGATCTGCAGCGTGCGCTGAGGGTGCGAGGCGTAGTAGCTCACGACGTTGCGGCGGCTGATCTTGTCGCGGAAGCCGTTGTAGTCCGCGTCCTTCCACGGGCTCGCTTCCCACCAGCCCGTGCCGATGAACTTCTTCGCGCTCGGCGGCAGGCCCAGTGCCGCCAGGTCGGCGTCCGTGTCGTGCTTGCCGTCGACGATGCTGTCGAACACCACGTGGTACATGTTCGCTTCGCGATACTCGGCGTTGGCCGGGTCGCCGTGGGACTGCACCGCCGCCGTCCCCGCGCCCACGACCACCAGCACGCCCAGCGGCAGCAGCCACCGCGCCCACCCGCGCGCGCCGAGCGGCTTGACCAGCACCAGCGCCAGCACGAACAGCGGGATCAGCAGCAGCGTCTGCGACTTCGCGTTGATGCCGATCAGCGCGCCCACGACGGTCAGCGCCGCGCCCCAGTACCGCCACGCGCCCGTGCGGTGCATCAGCAGCAGGCCGCCGGCCATCAGGAGCATCCCCAGGAACCCGGCGCCCTCGCTGAGCACCGAGGCGAAGTAGCCGAAGAACGCCGAGTCGGCCATCACGAGCAGCAGCAGGAGCGTCGCGATGACGCGGTTGCGGACGCTGAGGTCGAGCGCCAGGACGGTCGCCGCGATGCCGATCGCGACCAGCACGGCGGTGATCGCGCCGAGCACCAGCAGGTTGAGCTCCGCCGACGAGCCGAGCACCTTGCCGAGCTTGCTCGCGAACCAGTCGAGCCACGCCTGGCTCGAGATGTAGTCGCTCTTGCAGCCCTGGCCCGGCCCGTAGCTGAAGTGCACGTAGAACTCGGGCTTGATCTCGGTGTGCCGGCCGCCGAGGTCGCACAGGAGGCGCCAGCCGTCGCCGTTGTCGGCCATCCCGACCGGCCTCGGCACGAGGAACCTGATCAGCAGGACGCCCAGGGAAAGGACGAAGACGCCCAGGCCGAAGCGCAGTTCACGGGTTCGCACCCGGAACAGCGTACGAGATCACGCAGAGTCGGCGGGCGCTGCACCGGGAACGGGCGAAACCGGGCGGTGCCGGAACACGACGTAGTGGTAGAGCAGGTAGTTCCAGAACAGCCCGACGACGATCGCCGCGCCCTTCGGAACCAGCAGGTTGATGCCCGGGAACAGGCGGCTGACCAGCGTGATGACGCCGAACTGCACCACCCAGAGCCCGAACGCCGTCACGCCGAAGAACAGCAGCGCCTGCTTCCGGATGTCACCGTCTTTCGCGCGGAACGTGAAGTTGCGGTTCAGCGTGAACGACAGCAGCATCCCGGCCGTCGTCGAAATGAAGTTGGCGACGAACGTCGGGACGCCGAGTGTCGCCAGCAGCGCGTAGCCGAGGGCGTCGACCAGGGTGTTGCCGATGCCGACGATCCCGAAGCGGACCTGCGTGGCCGTGACGAACCTCATCGGACGGCGCTCCGGTCGACGGCGCCGGTGCGCACCGACGCGACGGTGTACAGCGGCCGGTTCTGCACCTGCGAGTACGTGCGGCCGATGTAGCTGCCGAGCACGCCGAGCATGATGATCTGGATGCCGCCGAGGAAGAACATCGCGATGGTGATGAACGCCCAGCCGGGCACCGCGGTCTCCGGCGCGAACACCTTCACGCCGATGACGTAGAGCACGCCGAGGAAGCTCAGCAGCGAGATCAGGTACCCCATCCGCGTGATCATCCGCAGCGGCGTCGTGGAGAACCCGAGGATGCCGTCGGCGGCGAAGCGCAGCATCTTCGTCAGCGGGTAGCCGGTGACCCCGGCGTGGCGCTTGTCGCGGTCGAACAGCACCGCGGTCTGCCGGAACCCGACGTAGCTGACGAGGCCGCGCAGGAACCGGTCGCGTTCGCGGTACTTGCGCAGCTCGTCGACGACCTTGCGGTCGATCAGCCGGAAGTCCCCGGTGTTCTTCGGGATGTCGACCGCGGCCATCTTCCGCAGGAACCAGTAGAACGCGCTCGCGGTGTAGCGCTTGAACGGCGGGTCCCGCCGCGACCGGCGCTGCGCGTA
Source organism: Amycolatopsis sp. SID8362 (assembly GCF_010550475.1). Taxonomy (NCBI): domain Bacteria; kingdom Bacillati; phylum Actinomycetota; class Actinomycetes; order Pseudonocardiales; family Pseudonocardiaceae; genus Amycolatopsis; species Amycolatopsis sp. SID8362. Next base: position 21,616 of record NZ_JAAGNB010000488.1, on the reverse strand, counting down.
GACGACCTCGTAGCCCTCTTCCCACTTCTCGAGCAGCTCGAGCGCCACCCGCGGCGGGTCCTGCAGGTCGCTGTCCATGACCACCACGGCGTCCGCGTCGACCAGGTCGAGCCCGGCGGTCACGGCCATCTGGTGCCCGAAGTTGCGGGACAGCTCGACGACGGTGACCCGCGCGTCGCGGGCGGACAGCTCGGTCAGCCGCTCCAGCGAGGCGTCCCGGCTGCCGTCGTCGACGTAGAGGAAGCTGAAGTCGTACCGCCCGGCCAGCGGCGCCGTGACCTCGTCGACCGTGCGGTGCAGCAGGTCGATGTTCGCTTCCTCGTTGTAGATCGGGAAGACGAACGCGACCCGGCGGCGAGTGGTCGGCTCGGTCGGCACTGGCGCTCCCGTGGGTCGGCGTCTCGGGCATCCTAGGGTCCGGCGACGGCCTCGGCGAACGTGGTCATCCGCTGCTCGAAGGTCTCCGCCGGGCCGAAGTGGACGGCCACCGCGTCCGCCCCCGCCAGGATATACGCGCGGAATCGCGCGGTCGCGGAGTCGAGATCGGTCCCGTCCCAATCCATTCTGGCGGTGACCCGTGTTTCGCGGCCGTTTGTCATCGCCGTGAGCTTTCCGGCGCGCTCGCCGACCTCGGCGGGGGAGAGCCCCGCGCTGAACCAGCCCGCGCCGACCCGGACGGCCCGGCGCAGCGCCGCCGCGGAGTTGCCGCCGACGGTGAGGGGCACCGGCCGGTCCGGCCGCGGCTCGAAGTAGCCGCCATCGGGACCGCGGCCGGTGCGGAACAGCTCGGCGAGCAGGTCCAGTGCCGCGTCGGTCCGCTTGCCCCGCGTGGCGAAGTCGACGCCGACCTCGGCGAACTCCGGCTCGTTCCAGCCGGCGCCGACCCCGAGGTCGAACCGGTTCCCGGACAGCCTCGCCAGCGTCGCGGCCTGCTTGGCCAGCGCGAACGGCTCCCGCAGCGGCAGGACGAGCACCGCCGTCCCGAGCCGGATCCGGCTGGTCACGGCGGCCAGGTGGGCGAGGGTGACCAGCGGCTCGTGGACCCCGCCGAACACCGCGCCGAACGGGCCGGGCGGGATCAGGTGGTCGGGCAGCCAGGCGGCGCGGTAGCCGAGCTCCTCGGCACGCCGGGCCAGCTCGGCGATCCGGGCGGGATCGACGTGCGGCTGTTCGTTCGGCAGGACGACTTCGAGGTCCGGGAAATGTTCGGGCATGACGGCGACGTTAGGCATTCACATCGGTGTGAAGGTCAACCTTTCAGGGGGCGGGAGTGCGGATCGGCGAGCTCGCGGAGCGCACCGGCGTCAGCACGCGGCTGCTGCGCTACTACGAGGAGCAGGGCCTGCTCACGGCGTCGCGCGACGGCAACGGCTACCGCGCCTACGACGAGGGCGCCGTCGTCCGGGTCCGGCAGATCCGGCGCCTGCTCGCGGCGGGGCTGAACACCGAGGTGATCTCGTCCGCGCTGCAGTGCGCGAGCGGCGAGGAGGCGCACCTGGACCTGTGCCCGGAGCTGGCCGGCCTGCTGCACCGCGAGCTGAGCGCGATGGACGACCGGATCAGCGCCCTCCAGCGGCGGCGCGGCGCGCTGGCCGGGTACTTGTCCGCCGAGCGCTGAGGGCGCCTCGATACGCTGGACGGCGTAGGACCGGCGCGTGTCCTCACGGGGGAGTTCCGCCTGGTGTGCCAGGCTTGACGAGGTGAAGGACGACGAGTGAACCGGCAGCCGCTGCGCCTGGCCATCATCGAGGCCACCCGCATCCTCGAGCGCGCGGGCGTCGCCTCGCCGCGCTTCGACGCCGAGGTGATCGCCGCGCACGTGCTCGGCGTCGACCGCGGCCGCCTGCCGATGGTGCCACTGGTCGACCCACCGGTCATCGAGGCCATCGGCCAGCTCGTCCAGCAGCGCGCGAAGCGGATCCCGCTGCAGTACCTGACCGGCTGGGCCGCGCTCGGCGAGATCACCGTCGCGGTCGGCGCCGGGGTGTTCGTCCCGCGGCCGGAGACCGAGCTGCTCCTCGAATGGGGCGTCAAGTTCCTGCAGGGCCGCGAGTTCCCGGTGGTGGTCGACCTGTGCACGGGCTCCGCGGCACTGGCACTGGCGGTCGCGCACGCGCGCCCGGACGCCGTGGTCTACGCGGTGGACGTCGACCCCCAGGCACTGGCCTGGGCCCGCCACAACGCGGACGTCCACGCCGACGCGGGCAACACCCCGATCCGGCTGTATTCGGGCGACATCAGCGACCCGACGATGTTCGCCGAGCTCGACGGCCTGGTCGACCTGGTGCTCTGCAACCCGCCGTACGTCCCGGAGGGCACCCCGGTACCCCCGGAGGTGGCCGAGCACGACCCCCCGCGCGCGGTGTTCGCGGAGGAGAGCGGCCTGGCGGTGATCCGCCACGCGATCGCGGCGGGGGCCCGGTTGCTCCGCCCGGGCGGCGGCCTGGCGATCGAGCACGACGACACGCACGGTTCGGCGGTGCCGGCCCTGGTACGGGCGCGGCGGGTGCTGACGGGGGTGGAGGACCACGCGGACCTGACGGGCCGGGCCCGGTTCGTCACCGCACGCCGGCTGGGCTGAGCGGTGTCGGGGGACTTCCTCGTGAACCCGCCGGGCAAGGTCCGGCTCGACCTCGCGTGGATGCCGAGCGGCGCTCACGTGCAGGGACCCGGGGCCGGTGACTTCTCGTTCATCGCCCTCGACATGTTCTCCGCGGCGCAGGCGGCCGAGATCATGCGGGTGATCCGCGAGTCGCTGATGACCGCCGCCGAGGCGCGGTTCCCCGGCAACGACCTGGTGCTGGGACGGACCGCTGCGATGGTCGAGCAGGCGGAAGCCGCGCCGGACGCCGGCTGAGCCGCCCGGGGGCGCCCCCGTTTTCCACGCTACCGGCAGGCACCGACAGTTTCGGGCGCTGAACGACGTGAATGACTCATTCACGTCGTCAGACGACAGGGTCCCGGCAAAGTCGCGCGCCAGCGAGCGGGTGCCCGGCCGCGGGCTGGCCACGTGGTCTGTCCGGCGTCGCGGGGATGTTGTGAATGGGTCATTTATGTCGTCTGGCGAAGTGAATGACTCATTCATGTCGTCGCGGAGGGGCGGATCGGTCGTGCTGCCCGACTTTGCCGAGGCCCTGTCGTCAGACGACGTGAATGAGTCATTCACGGCATCCGGGAGGGGACCCACCGCCGGGCGGGCCCCCTCCGGAGCGTCCTCAGAAACCGAACGCCGTGCAGCTCGCCGTCGCCGTCTTCGACGGGTCGCTGATCGAGGTCGCCGTCAGCTTCACCCGGGCAGTCAGGTCGCCGCCCTCGCTCCGCTTCGCGTACGCCGGGACCTTCACGTGGCCGCCGAACTTCGCCGTCGTCAGCTCGTTCGGGAGGCGCACCGCCCAGCCGCGGGCGTCCGTCGAGACGCTCAGCCGGTAGGTGTCCGTGTCGTACGGTGCCTGCGCCCCGCGGGCCGAACCCGTGTTGAGCAGGCCGAAGTCGCAGGTCGCGAGTCCGCCGCGGGCGAACGACGGCGGGGCCGGGGTCAGTGCGGCGCCCCGCGCCTGGCTGCCCGAGCCGTCCAGCGAAGCGACCGTGACCGTGTACGACAGGATGCCGCGGCGGTCCCGGGCCAGGTCGGTGATCAGGAACCGCAGCCGGTTGGCCTGGTCGGTGTACTCGTACGGGCTCGCCGCCTCCGTGCCCGCCTTGAACAGGGCGTCGTTGAGCTGCCGGTAGTCGCCGATGGTGATCTTCACCGGGGTGCCGTCCGGCTTCGTGTAGTCGGTGATGCCGATGTCCTGCGGGTTCGCGTCGATCACCCAGTCGAAGGGCGCGTTGTCCTTGTTCTTCGTCTTGGTGATCATGACGCCGGAGTCCGGCGCGAACGAGTCCGCGCCCATCCGGTCCACGACCTCGACGGTGTAGTTGTCGTAGCCGCCGCCGTCGCAGAACGGGTCCGTCGCGCGGTCGCACTTCGGCGCCTTGTCCCCGCCGGTGAGCTTGATGTTCAGCCCGGTGAACGCGCCGGGCTGCGCCTCGGCCTCCCGCGCCGTCAGCCGCGCCGACACCGGGCCGGTCCTGGCGAGCTCGTTGCGGTCGAGCTGCAGGACGTCCGCCGGGTCGACGATGCCGAGCTTCAGCTTGTTGCGCAGCTGGTGCTGGGCACCCATCGAGCTGCCCTGCGTCGCCGGGATCTGCCAGCGCGTGTGCGGGCCGCCGGGACCGTTGAACGTGCCGCGCGACAGCATGTCCCACGGCCCGCTGTAGCTGCGGGACGGCGGGACGCCGAACGGGTTGTTGTAGTTGTCGCCGATGCCCAGGATGTGGCTGAACTCGTGGGCGTAGGTCGACTGGCCGGAGCTTTCGGCCTGCACCGAGCTACCGTCCTGGGCGTTGGGCCAGATGCTCGCGGCCGACGCCCACGACGTCCACGGCACGTACCGCGTCGCCGCGTAGTTGGGCAGGTCGTGGTTCGGCGGGCCGAACGCGTCCGGCACGTTCTCCTTCGTGCCGAACTTCATCTCGCCGAACTCCTGCCAGGTCGAGCTCTCGTCCTGGCCGGCGGAGAGGTAGAAGACGAAGTCGAACTGCTTCGCGGTGTCGCCGACGTCGGCGCGCCAGGCGTCGCCGGCGTCCTTGCGGATGTCCCGCGTGCAGTTCGCGCCGGGCGGGCACGCGCTCGGCTGGAACTCCATGCCGTACTCGTAGGACTTCCCGGGCATCCGGTACGGCCCGAACGCGGTCAGCTGCACGCCGAACCGGCCGCCGGAGTCCTCCATCCAGTACTCGTTGATCGTGTGCCCGTTGTTGAGGGCTTCGGGCTTGTTGAGGAAGTCCTGGTAGTACTGCGCGACGTTCGCCCGGGGGATGTCGGCCGCGGTGGGCGCGGGGTTGCCGAACACGGTCGAGCGGGCGGGGCGCGTGACGACGAAGTCCTGGTCCGGGTAGTCGGCGAGGACGACGGCGCCCTTGAAGGTGCGCTGGGTCGGCTTCAGGGAGGGGTCGGCCCAGTTCGTGCCGGGGACCTTCTTGTAGTCGGACCAGGTCATGTGGTCCTGGTTCTCCCACTGCGCGGCGTCGATGGGGGCGGGCCAGCCACGGGTGAGCGGCTCGGCCGCGGCGGTGCCCGCGCCGAGCCCGGTCAGCAGCGCGGCCGCGGCGAGCAGGGCGAGCGCCTTCGGGGTTCTGGAACGCATCTGCGGCTCCTTCACTGGGAACCCACGGGGGTTGGTGGTTCCCGGTGATCGACCGTATTGAGCCTCGCTGTCCCGGTTCTGCCTCGCGGCGAGGTTTACCCGCTTGCCCCACGACGAAAGTCTGGCCGGTTGTCAGGCGCGCGGCCGAACGACATGAATGAGTCATTCACTTCGCCAGACGACATGAATGACCCATTCACAACATCCCCGCGACGCCGGGCAAGGCACGCAGCCAGCCTGCGGCCGGGCAACCCGCTCGCCGGCGCGCGACTTTGCCGGGACCCTGTCGTCCGGTGAGGTGAATGACTCATTCATGTCATCGCGAGCCCCGACGGCAGCCGCCCTGTGGACAACTCCGGCCGCGCACACCGCGACCACCCGGAAACTGTCGGTGCTCGCCGGTAGCGTGGAAGACGGGGGCGCCCCCGGCGGCCGGTGTGACGCGGCGAACGTCGCCGGCGGTGGCCGGACTACTCTTGGGCGCCATGAGCGTGGTCTACGACTGCAGCAAGCGCGACACCCGGGCCGACGGGCTGGCCGCCGCGGCGGGTGCGGTGCGGTCGAGCAGGCTGGTCGTCCTGCCGACCGACACGGTCTACGGCATCGGCGCCGACGCGTTCGACGCGGGCGCCGTCCAGGCGCTGCTGCGCGCCAAGAACCGCGGCCCGGACATGCCGGTCGGCGTGCTCGTCGGGTCCTGGTCCACTGTGGACGGCCTGGTGCTCGGCGTCCCGCCGCAGGCGCGCGCGCTCATCGAAGCCTTCTGGCCCGGCGACCTGTCCATCGTGCTGCCGCACGCGCCGAGCCTGCAGTGGAACCTCGGCCACGCCCGCGGCACCGTGATGCTCCGGATGCCGCTGCACCCGGTGGCGCTGGAGCTGCTGCGCGACGTCGGCCCGATGGCCGTGTCGAGCGCGAACGTCTCCGGGCGGCCGCCGGCGAGCACCGCGCAGGAGGCGCAGGAACAGCTCGGCGACTCGGTCGCGGTGTACCTCGACGGCGGGTCCAGCGGCGAGCCTGTCGCATCGACCATTGTGGACCTCACCGGGACCGAGCCGGTCGTGCTGCGCGAGGGTTCGGTCTCGAAGACGGCGGTCGCGGAGGTGCTCGGTGTGCCCGCGGAAACGTTGGCCTGAAGCCGGATCACGGCGGAAACCGCGGCACGATAGCGTGTCGCGGGTGACCCCGACCCCGCGAGCGTGACGCACCCGTGCCGCCCACATCCGGTCTCCTCCCCATCCGGGAATACATCCTCGTCGCGCTGACCGCGGCGGCCGTGACCTACCTGCTGACCGGCCTCATCCGAAGGCTCGCCATCCGCGTCGGCGCGATCGCCAACCCGCGGGCGCGCGACGTCCACGTCGCCCCGATCCCGCGGATGGGCGGCGTCGGCATCTACCTCGGCGTCGCCGGCGCGATGGGCCTCGCCCACCAGCTGCCCGCGCTGTCGCACGGGTTCGACGCCTCGTTCGACTCGGTCGGCGTGCTGCTCGCGGCGGGCGTGATCTCGCTGATCGGCGCGCTCGACGACCGGTTCGAGCTGGACGCCTGGACGAAGCTGGCCGGCCAGGTCATGTGCGCCGGGATCCTGGTCATCTTCGGCGTGCAGTGGGTGTCGTTCTGGGTGCCGTGGGGCGGCAGCGGCGACTCGTTCGGCTCGGTGCTGGTGCTCGACAAGAACCAGGGCGCGCTGCTGACCGTCGTGATGGTCGTGGTGATGGTCAACGCGATGAACTTCGTCGACGGCCTCGACGGACTGGCCGGCGGGCTCGGCTTCATCGCGGCGGCCGCGACGTGCGCGTTCTCGCTGGGCCTGCTGGACAGCTCCGGCGGCGACGTCGGCACCTACCCGCCCGCGCTGATCGCGGCCACGCTCGCCGGCGCCTGTCTGGGCTTCCTGCCCTACAACTTCCAACCGGCGAAGATCTTCATGGGCGACTCGGGCTCGATGATGATCGGCCTGATGCTCGCGGGCGCGACGACGTCCGCGTCCGGCCGCGTGCCGTACCCGCAGTTCAGCGGCAAGGACGCGATCGCGCTGCTGTCGCCGCTGGTGGTCGTGGCGGCGGTGCTGTTCGTGCCGATGCTGGACCTGATCATGGCGGTCGTCCGCCGCACGCGCCGCGGCGAAAGCCCGTTCGCGGCCGACAAGATGCACCTGCACCACCGCCTGCTGGAGATCGGCCACTCCCAGCGCCGCGCGGTCCTGCTGATCTACTTGTGGGCCGGGATCCTGGCGTTCGGTGCGGTGTCGGTGACGCTCTTCGACGACGCCGCGGCGCTGTGGATCATCGGGGCGGGCCTGGTGTTCGCGGTGGTGGTTTCGATCGTGCCGAGGCTGCGCTCGCGCAACCAGCCCGGCACCTGACCGGCGGGGTTCTCTACACTCGGTGCCGAACCGAGCAGGGAGTCAGCTGTGACCGAGACCGAACCGCAGGACCAGGAGAACCCGCACGCCAAGGTGGTGCTGCAGGCGGCCCGCGCGATGACGAAGGCCTCGCTGCTGATCACCCCGCCCGCCGTGCTGGTGTGCATCGTGCTGTTCAGCGTGCTCTTCGGGCTGCACGGCTTCCTCGGTTCGCTCGTCGGCGGGGTGCTCGCGCTGATCGCGTCGCTGTCGACCCTGGGCCTGATGCGCTTCAGCGCGGGGCAGGACCCGATGTTCGTCATGGTCATCGCGCTCGGCGGGTACGTCGTGAAGATCGTCCTGCTGTTCGGCGCCCTCACCGCGCTGAAGGGCGTCACCGCGCTGCACCCGCTTTCGCTCGGCATCACCATGATCGTCGCCATCCTGCTGGCCGCCGCGGCCGAGTTCGCGGCCTTCCGCAAGACCAAGATCCCGACGATCATCCCTTCCTGACGCCGTCCGATTTGCCGGACAGTTCCGTTACGCTCGGTGAACCCCCATGCGGCCGCCAGAGTGTGACCGGCGCCACATGACGTGCCGGCCGGACACCGGCCCGGGACCCCTCAACTGGGCCGTTCCGGAGCGGGTCCCGTGCCGGTCCGGACCTCGGTCCCTGGTGGACCCGGGACCTAAGTCCTGGGCTGATCGGTGGGTATGGAGTACGCGTGTACGGCACTGATTGACCTGCTGGTATGGTCCGCGTCAAGGGTGGCGGCCTCGTCCGCGCACTCCCTAAGACGAACCGCGATCAGCAGTGTGGCGACCGTGTAGTTCCGCCTCGCCAGCAGCTGGTCCGAAGTAGACCGCAGGGCAGTGTTCACGCGAGAGAACCCCGTGTGCAGAACGTGAAGTCGTGTTCTGCGGACAGTGGGGTAGCCGCCTCCGACGTCCCGATACGTATCGGGTACGTTAAGTCCAGATCGTGACGATTCCCCCGGCGGAGTGAACGCCGGCCGGGAGAACCGGAAGGAGCCCAGTGGGCGCGCTGGTTTTGGCCGAGGGTGCGGTATTCGCGCCGCCCGGCGCCGAAAGCTTCGAGTTGCCGGCGTTGTTCGGCAGCGTCACCAAGCCGATGCTGCTCGTCGTGCTTTCGGTGGTCATCATCGCGACGTACTTCCTGCTGGCGACCCGCAAGCTCAAGGTCGTTCCGAGCAAGGGGCAGTTCGTCGCCGAGTCGATCTACGACTTCAGCCGCAACAACATCGCGCGCGAGCAGATCGGTTCGAAGGACTTCAAGTCGTTCGTCCCCCTCGTTTTCGCACTGTTCACCTTCGTGCTGGTGAACAACCTCTACGGGATCATCCCCGTCCTGCAGTTCCCGACCATGGCGCGATTCGGCTTCCCGGTCGCCCTGTCGGTCCTCGTCGTCTACCCGGTCTACCACTTCGTCGGGTTCAAGCGGCACGGTTTCGCGGGCTACTTCAAGAAGGAACTGGCCCCGCCGGGCGTGCCGAAGGCGGTGCTGCCGCTCTTCTCGCTCATCGAGTTCGCGGAGAAGTTCTTCCTCAACCCGCTGACGCTCGCCATCCGTGTTTTCGCCGCCATGTTCGCGGGTCACCTGATCCTGGCGGTGTTCACCCTCGGCGGCACCTTCCTGCTGACCGAGACGTCGAGCTGGGCGCTGAAGCCGGTCTCGCTGGTGGCCTGGATCTTCGCCATCGGGATGACCTTCCTCGAGGCCTTCATCCAGGTGCTGCAGGCCTACATCTTCGCCCTGCTGTCGGCTGGGTACATCGGCGCCGCGCTGGCGTCGGAGCACTGAGAACACAAGCCCCCGATCCACGCGAGCGCGTGGACCGAAGTGAAGGGAAATGCACGTGAGCAACATCGTTCTGGCCCAGGCCGCCGCGGAGCAGGTCAACCTCAACGCCGGCCTCGCGGCCATCGGTTACGGCCTGGGCGCGATCGGCCCGGGCATCGGCGTGGGCCTGATCTTCGCGGCCGTCATCAACGGCACCGCGCGTCAGCCGGAGGCGCAGGGCAAGCTGCAGGGCATCGGCTTCTCGACCTTCGTGCTTACCGAGGTGCTCGCCCTGATCGGCATCGTCATCTACTTCATCGCCTCCGCCGCCTGAGTTTCGGCTCATCGCTTTAAGGAGACGCCGTGCTGAACAGTGCCTTGGTCCTCGCCGCAGAGGGCGAAACGCACAACCCGATCATCCCCGACATCTCGGAGCTGATCCTCGGCATCGTCGCCTTCCTCATCCTGCTGTTCATCCTCAAGAAGTACGTCGTCCCTCGCTTCGAGGCCGCGTACGAAGAGCGTGCGCAGAAGATCGAGGGTGGCATCGAGAAGGCCGAGAAGGCCCAGGCCGAGGCCGAAGAGGCCCTGGCCACGTACAAGGCCCAGCTGCAGGAGGCCCGGACCGAGGCCGCCAAGATCCGCGACGACGCGCGGCTCGAAGCCGAGCAGATCAAGGCGGAGCTGCGGGCCGAGGCCGAGGCCGAGTCCCAGCGCATCGTCGCCCAGGGGCAGGCCCAGCTGCAGGCCCAGAAGGCGCAGATCATCGCCGAGCTGCGGGCCGACATGGGCCGCAACGCCGTCGAGCTGGCGAGCCGCATCGTCGGTGAGTCGCTCGAAGACGAGGCGCGCCGTCGTGGCACCGTCGACCGGTTCCTGGCGGAGCTGGAGACCGCCGGTGCCTCCAACGGAGCGGGGAAGTAGCCAGAAATGACGCTGCATGCTGCGAGCCGTGAAGCGCTCGGCCTCGCCGAGGAACGCCTCGGCGAGGTTCTGGCCGACGCGGGAGCCGACGCGGCCACGGTCGGCGACGAGCTGCTCTCGGTCGTCGACCTGCTGGACCGGGAAATCGGCCTGCGCCGGGCGGTGAGCGACGCTTCGACGTCGCCGGAGGCGCGCACCGGGCTGGTGCGCCGGCTGTTCGACGGGAAGCTTTCCGAACCGGCCCTCAAGGTGCTCGACGCCGTGGCGGGCAGCCGCTGGTCCAGCCCTCGCGAGCTGGTCGACGGGCTCGAGGAGCTCGGCCGCTCGGCGCTGCTCAGCGCCGCCGAGAAGACCGGGAACGTCGACACCGTCGAGTCCCAGCTGTTCCAGATCGCGCGGGTCGTGGCCGGCGCTCCGGAGCTGGAGACCGCGCTCTCCGACCTGGCCGGTCCCGCCGACGCGAAGCGCACCCTGGTGCGCGGGCTGTTCGCCGACAAGGTGGACGTGGTCACCGAGACCCTCGTCGAGCAGGTCGTGCGCCGGGCCAAGGGCCGCGGCGTCGGCGTCGGGCTCGACAAGCTGGTCAAGCTGGCCGCGGAACGGCGCCAGCGTTCGGTCGCCTACGTGACCAGCGCGAACGCCCTGTCCGACGAGCAGACCGCCCAGCTGGGCGCGAAGCTCGACGCCATCTACGGACGGCCGATCGCGCTGCACGTCGAGGTCGACCCCCGGCTCGGCGGCGGTCTCGTCGTCCGCGTCGGCGACGAGGTCATCGACGGGAGCGCGGCGGGCCAGCTGGCGGCGCTGCGCAGGCGGCTGGCCCGGGCATAGCCCGAGGTCACACAAGACTTTGCATACTGGCAAGAACGAAGCGAGAGCGGGAAAGACATGGCCGAGCTGACGATCTCCTCGGATGAGATCCGTAGCGCGATCGAGAACTACGTCTCGAGTTACGCCCCGGACGTGAGCCGGGAAGAAGTTGGCGTCGTGGTCGACGCCGGTGACGGCATCGCCCACGTCGAGGGGCTCCCCTCGGCCATGGCGAACGAGCTGCTCGAGTTCCCCGGCGGTGTGCTGGGTGTCGCCCTGAACCTCGACGCCCGCGAAATCGGTGCCGCGATCCTCGGTGACTTCGAGAGCATCGAAGAGGGCCACCAGGTCAAGCGCACCGGCCAGGTCCTGTCGGTGCCGGTCGGCGACGGCTACCTCGGCCGCGTCGTCAACCCGCTGGGCCAGGCGATCGACGGCCTCGGCGACATCGAGACCACCGAGCGCCGCGCGCTGGAGCTCAAGGCCGCTTCGGTCGTCGAGCGCCAGCCGGTGTCGGAGCCGCTGCAGACCGGCATCACCGCCATCGACGCGATGACGCCGATCGGCCGCGGCCAGCGCCAGCTGATCATCGGTGACCGCAAGACGGGCAAGACCGCCGTCGCCGTGGACACGATCATCAACCAGAAGGCCAACTGGGAGACCGGCGACCCGAAGAAGCAGGTCCGCTGCATCTACGTCGCGGTCGGCCAGAAGGGCTCCACGATCGCCGCCGTGAAGAAGTCCCTCGAGGACGCCGGCGCGCTGGAGTACACCACCATCGTCGCGGCCCCCGCGTCCGACTCGGCCGGCTTCAAGTGGATCGCGCCGTACACCGGCTCGGCCATCGGCCAGCACTGGATGTACGAGGGCAAGCACGTCCTCATCGTGTTCGACGACCTGACCAAGCAGGCCGACGCCTACCGCGCGATCTCGCTGCTGCTGCGCCGCCCGCCGGGCCGCGAGGCGTTCCCCGGCGACGTCTTCTACTTGCACTCCCGCCTGCTGGAGCGCTGCGCGAAGCTGTCGGACGAGCTGGGCGCCGGCTCGCTGACCGGGCTGCCGATCATCGAGACGAAGGCCAACGACGTGTCGGCCTACATCCCGACGAACGTCATCTCGATCACCGACGGCCAGTGCTTCTTCCAGTCGGACCTGTTCAACTCGGGCCAGCGCCCGGCCATCGACGTGGGCATCTCGGTGTCCCGCGTGGGTGGTGCCGCGCAGGTCAAGGCGATGAAGGACGTCGCGGGCTCGCTCCGCATCGACCTGTCGCAGTACCGCGAGCTGGAGGCCTTCGCGGCCTTCGCCTCGGACCTCGACGACGCGTCGAAGGCGCAGCTCGAGCGCGGTGCCCGGCTGTACGAGGTGCTCAAGCAGCCGCAGTACACCCCGATCCCGGTCGAGGAGCAGGTCGCCACGGTGTACCTGGGCACGAACGGCCACTACGACTCGGTCCCGACCGAGGACGTGCGCCGCTTCAACCACGAGTTCATCGACTCGGCCCGCCGCAAGCACGCGGAGATCCTCGGCTCGATCCGCGACACCGGCAAGTTCCCGCCGGAGACCGCCGACGCGCTGGTCGCCGCGGTGAACGAGTTCAAGAAGGAGTTCACCACGTCCGAGGGCAAGCCCCTCGAGGAGAACGCCGACGCCATGGACCACGACAAGGTCGGGCAGGAGACCGTCAAGGTCAACAAGCCCGCCCCGAAGAAGTGAGCTGGTAGCTCATGGCCGCACAACTCCGGGAACTCCGGTCGCGCATCAAGGCGACCAAGTCGATCGGCAAGATCACGAAGGCGATGGAGCTCATCGCCACCGCGCGCATCACCAAGGCGCGGGCGCGGGTCGCCGCCTCCCGGCCGTACGCGGACGAGATCACCAAGGTGCTCTCGGCGCTGGCCGGCGCGGCCACCACGCTCGACCACCCCATGCTGGTCGAGCGCCCGAACCCGAAGCGGGCCGCTGTCCTGGTCGTGACCAGTGACAAGGGCCAGTGCGGCGGGTACAACTCCAACGTGTTGCGCGCGACTGAAGAGCTGCTCGCCCTCCTCCGCAAGGAGGGCAAGGAGCCGCAGGTCTACGTCACCGGCAACAAGGGGCTGAACTACTACCGGTTCCGCAACCGCGACGTCGTGAACGGCTGGACGGGCTTCTCCGACCAGCCGGGTTACACCGACGCGGTCGCCGCCGGGGACGCCCTGGTGGAGTCGTTCATGCTGGGTGCGGACGACGCGGACGGCAACGCCGACGGCATCACGGGCGTCGACGAGATCCACGTCGTCTACACCGAGTTCGTGTCGATGCTGACCCAGCGGCCGGTCGCCAAGCGCGTCGCGCCGCTCGAGGTCGAGTACTCCGAAGGCGAAGAGGAGAAGCCCGCCGGGCTGCTCCCCAGCTACGAGTTCGAGCCCAGTGCCGACAAGCTGCTGGACTCGCTCCTGCCGAAGTACATCAACACCCGGCTCTACGCGGCCCTCCTCGAGTCCGCGGCGTCCGAACTGGCCGCCCGCCGGACCGCGATGAAGGCGGCGTCGGACAACGCGAACGAGCTGGTCGGCAACCTGACGCGGGAGATGAACCAGGCCCGCCAGGCGCAGATCACCCAGGAGATCTCCGAAATCGTCGGTGGCGCGAACGCGCTCACCGCAGCAGGAAGTGATGATTGATGACCAGTACTGAAGCCCCGCGCGCCAAGGGGCGCATCGTCTCGGTGACCGGGCCGGTCGTCGACGTCGAGTTCCCGCGCGGTTCCGTGCCCGACCAGTTCAACGCCCTCAAGGTCGAGATCGAGTTCGAGCAGCTCCGCAAGACGGTGACCCTCGAGGTCGCCAGCCACCTCGGTGACAACCTCGTCCGCACCATCTCCCTGCAGCCGCAGGACGGCCTGGTGCGCGGCGCCGAGGTCACCGACACCGGCGGCCCGATCACGGTCCCGGTCGGCGACAAGGTCAAGGGCCACGTCTACAACGCCCTCGGCGAGTGCCTCGACGAGCCCGGCTACGGCGAGGACCTCGAGCGCTGGGGCATCCACCGCAACCCGCCTTCCTTCGACCAGCTCGAGGGCAAGACGACGATGCTGGAGACCGGCCTCAAGGTCGTCGACCTGCTCACCCCGTACGTCGAGGGTGGCAAGATCGGCCTGTTCGGCGGTGCCGGCGTCGGCAAGACGGTGCTCATCAAGGAGATGATCACCCGCGTCGCCCGGAACTTCGGTGGTACGTCGGTGTTCGCCGGTGTCGGCGAGCGCACCCGTGAGGGCAACGACCTCTTCCTGGAGATGTCCGAGGACGGCGTCATCAACGACACCGCCCTCGTGTTCGGCCAGATGGACGAGCCGCCGGGCACGCGCATGCGCGTCGCGCTGTCGGCGCTGACCATGGCGGAGTACTTCCGCGACGTCCAGAACCAGGACGTGCTGCTGTTCATCGACAACATCTTCCGGTTCACCCAGGCCGGCTCCGAGGTGTCGACCCTGCTGGGCCGCATGCCTTCGGCCGTGGGTTACCAGCCGACGCTGGCCGACGAGATGGGGCAGCTGCAGGAGCGGATCACCTCGACCCGGGGTCGCTCGATCACCTCGATGCAGGCGATCTACGTCCCCGCGGACGACTACACCGACCCGGCCCCGGCCGCGACGTTCGCCCACCTGGACGCCACCACCGAGCTCTCGCGTGGCGTGTTCCAGAAGGGCATCTTCCCGGCGGTGGACCCGCTGGCGTCGACGTCGACGATCCTCGACCCGGCCATCGTCGGTGAGGACCACTACCGCGTGGCGTCCGAGGTCATCCGGATCCTGCAGAAGTACAAGGAACTGCAGGACATCATCGCGATCCTCGGTATGGACGAGCTCTCGGAAGAGGACAAGCTGACCGTTCAGCGCGCGCGCCGCATCGAGCGGTTCCTGTCGCAGAACATGCTGGTCGCCGAGGCGTTCACGCAGATCCCGGGCTCGACGGTGCCGCTGTCGGAGACCATCGAGTCGTTCGATCGCATCACCAAGGGTGACTTCGACCACTACCCGGAGCAGGCGTTCCTGGGTATCGGTGGCCTCGAAGACCTCGAGAAGAAGTACAAGGAAATCACCAAGAAGTGATGTCCTGACGACGGCGGGGGCAGTGTCCTATGTGGACTCGGGCCCCCGCCGTTCTCATAGCTTGAGTCAGACCTATTACACTCGGTGGTAACACCCCGAGCGAAGGAGTGCTACGTGGCTGAGATGTCCGTGGAGCTGGTGGCCGTCGAGCGCCGTCTCTGGTCGGGTACCGCCACTTTCGTGGTGGCGCAGACCACCGAGGGTGAGATCGGCATCATGGCCGGCCACGAGCCCGTGCTCGGGCAGCTCGTCGAGGGTGGCGTGGTCAAGGTGACGACCACCGACGGCGAGACGGTCTGCGCGGCCGTGCACGGCGGGTTCCTGTCGGTCACCGGCACCGGGGTCAGCATCCTCGCCGAGAGCGCCGAACTGTCCGACGAGATCGACGTCGACGCGGCGAAGGCGGCACTGAGCGCCGACGACGAGACCGAGCGGACGAGGGCCACGGCCCAGCTCCGCGCGGCAGGTCAGTCGGCCTGAGCGGGAGACGGGCAGGAGCCGGGCCGTGAAGATCACCGTGGTCGTAGTCGGGCTCCTGATCGTGCTCGCCGTGCTGGCCGCCTGGTACGGCCAGCGGTGGATCCGGATGCGCCGCGGTGGTGGCGTGAGCGTCGCGCTTCGGTGGCGTCCGGACGCCGCGCGGTCCAGCTGGCACCTGGGGCTGGGCCGCTACGAGGGCGACGAGTTCGTCTGGTACCGCGTGTGGAGCCTGCGGACCGGTCCGGACCGCGTCTTCCAGCGGGAAAGCATGCAGATCGCCGACCGGCGGGACCCGTCCGGGAGCGAGGCCTACGCCGTTCCCGAAGGTTCGACCGTGCTGCGCTGCGAGTCGGAGACCCAGGAGGCGATCGAGATCGCCATGGGCCCGGGCGCGCTGACCGGCTTCCTCTCCTGGCTCGAATCCGCCCCGCCGGGGCGACGCCTCCCACGCGCTTCCTGACTGACTGTCTCAAACTGGGACAGCCACGGCCCCTGGTTTGGCCTACGGTTGAGCGCATGATCTTCATCGTGGTCAAGTTCCCGGTCAAGCCCGAGCACGCCGAAGACTGGCCGGAAATCGTCGCCGACTACACCCGGAACACCCGCGCCGAAGACGGCAACCGGTTCTTCGAATGGTCCCGCAGCCTCGAGGACAAGAACACCTACGTGCTGGTCGAGGGCTTCGACGGCCAGGACGCCGCCGTCGCGCACGTCGGGTCCGACCACTTCAAGTGGGCCGTCGAGAACCTGGGTGCCTACATCAGCGACAACCCGCGCATCATCAACGTCCAGGACGCCTCCGACTGGGGCCCGATGGCCGAGATCCAGCCGCACTAAACTGGGGTCCGTGACCCTCGTCGAGATCCCCGGCTCCAAGTCCGTCACCGCCCGCGGCCTGTTCCTGGCCGCCGCCGCGCACGGCACCACGACCCTCGGTCGTCCGCTGCACTCGGACGACACCGAGGGCTTCGCCGAGGGGCTCGTCAAGCTCGGCTACCGCGTCGACCGACAGCCGGGCGCGTGGACGATCGAGGGCCGCCCGGCCGGCCCTGGGGTCGCTTCCGCCGAGGTTTTCTGCCGCGACGGCGCCACCACCGCCCGGTTCCTGCCGGCGTTGGCCGCGGCGGGCAACGGGACGTTCCACTTCGACGCGTCCGACCAGATGCGCCGGCGCCCGCTCGGACCGCTGACCGACGCGCTGCAGGAGCTGGGCGTCGACCTCGAGTTCGGCGGTGAGCCGGGCCACCACCCGCTGACCGTCCGCGCGGACGGCGTCAAGGGCGGCGAGCTGACCCTCGACGCGGGGCTGTCCTCGCAGTTCCTGACCGCGTTGCTGCTGCTCGGGCCGCTGACCGCGGAGGGGCTGCGGATCACGGTGACCGACCTGGTGTCGGTGCCCTACGTCGAGATCACGCTGGAGATGATGCGCCGCTTCGGCGTCGACGTCCGGCGCGAGGGGAAGACGTTCGTCGTCCCGCCCACGCCGTACCAGGCCTGCGAATACCCGGTGGAGCCGGACGCGTCGACGGCCAGCTACTTCCTCGCCGCGGCGGCGGTCACCGGCCGCACGGTGACCATCCCGGGGCTCGGCTCTTCGGCGCTGCAGGGCGACGTGAAGTTCGTCGACGTGCTGCGTGACATGGGCGCCCACGTCGAGCTGGGTGAGGACTCGGTGACGGTCGCGGGCCCGTCGGACGGCCTGCGCGGGATCACGGTCAACATGCGCGACATCTCGGACACCGTCCCGACGCTGGCGGCGATCGCGCCGTTCGCCGCGGGCCCGGTGCGCATCGAGGACGTCTACAACACGCGCATCAAGGAGTGCGACCGCCTCGACGCCTGCGAGGAGAACCTGCGCGCGCTGGGCGTCGACGTCGAGACGGGCCGCGACTGGATCGAGATCCGGCCGGGCACGCCCACCGGCGCGCTGATCAAGTGCCGCCGCGACCACCGGATCGCGATGGCGTTCAGCATCACCGGCCTGCGCACGTCCGGCATCAGCCTGGACGACCCGGACTGCGTGAAGAAGACCTTCCCCGGCTTCCACCAGGCGCTGGGGACCCTGCGGGAGAGCTGGGGTATCTGATGGCCGACGAGAACCGCTTCGCCAAGCTGCCGGAGCGCGTGAAGCCGGAGGACATGGTCACGACGCAGGCCGTGGACCCGGCGTTCGACGGGACACCGGACGTCGACCTCGAGCGTTACTGGGCCGCTCAGGAACAGGGCAGGCTGGGCTAGGGCTGCCCGCCCGGCTGCCACAGCACGTCACCCTCGGGGTTCGCCAGCCGGGCGAGGATGAACAGCAGGTCCGAGAGCCGGTTCAGGTACTTCACCGCGATCGGGTTCGTCGTCTCCGGCTCGGCCTCGTACAGCGCCCACGCGCTGCGTTCGGCGCGCCGGGACACCGTGCGCGCCTGGTGCAGGAAGGCCGCGCCCGGCGTGCCGCCCGGCAGGATGAACGACGTCAGCTTCGGCAGGCGCTCGTTGAACTCGTCGCACCAGCCTTCGAGCCGCTCGACGTACTTCTCCGTGATCCGCAGCGGCGGGTACGGCGGGTCGTCGGAAATCG
The DNA here is from genome assembly GCF_010550475.1 of Amycolatopsis sp. SID8362. NCBI lineage: Bacteria > Bacillati > Actinomycetota > Actinomycetes > Pseudonocardiales > Pseudonocardiaceae > Amycolatopsis > Amycolatopsis sp. SID8362. The sequence goes on along the minus strand of NZ_JAAGNB010000488.1, from coordinate 3,403 downwards.
GCAGGCACAGGTCGGCGCCGACGTCGAAGAGATCGTTCTGCACGGTACGCAGCACATCGCTCACCTCGGACGGCAGCGCACCGACGGCGATCGCCAGGCCCAGCACGGAGTTCGTCTCGTCGGTGTCCGCGTACGCGCCCAGCCGCGGGGACGTCTTGGGCACGCGGGACCCGTCGCCGAGCGCGGTCGTGCCGTTGTCGCCGACCTTCGTGTAGACGCGGTTGATGCGAACGACCATGAACCCACCATAGCGGCCCCCGCCCGGGCCGAATCCGGGCGAGAGGGCATGATTGGCGGCCATGAGCGAGCACTTCGACGTGCATGGCGGAGCCCGGCTGGTCGGCGAGGTCGACGTGGTCGGCGCCAAGAACAGCGTGCTGAAGCTGATGGCCGCCGCCCTCCTCGCGGAGGGCACCACGACCATCACGAACTGCCCGCAGATCCTCGACGTCCCGCTGATGGGCGACGTGCTGCGGAGCGTCGGCTGCGAGGTCGTCATCGAGGGTGACACCGCCACCATCACGACGCCGGCCGAGCTGTCGCACCGCGCGGACTCGGCGGCGATGGGCAAGCTGCGCGCGTCCGTCTGCGTGCTGGGCCCGCTGGTCGGGCGGCTGAAGCAGGCCGTCGTGGCGCTGCCGGGCGGCGACGCGATCGGCTCGCGCCCGCTGGACATGCACCAGAACGGCCTGCGCAAGCTGGGCGCGACGAGCACGATCGAGCACGGCTGCGTCGTCGCGAAGGCCGAGACGCTGGTCGGCGCGCAGATCTGGCTGGACTTCCCGAGCGTCGGCGCGACCGAGAACATCCTCATGGCGGCCGTGCTGGCCGAGGGCACCACGGTCATCGACAACTGCGCGCGCGAGCCCGAGATCGCCGACATCTGCACGATGCTGGTCGAGATGGGTGCGAAGATCGAAGGCGCCGGGACGTCGACGCTGACGGTGCACGGCGTCGAGAAGCTGCACCCGACCACCCACAGCGTGATCGGCGACCGGATCGTGGGCGCGACCTGGGCGTTCGCCGCCTCGATGACCCGCGGCGACATCACCGTCCGCGGCGTCAACCCGCACCACCTCGACCTGGTGCTGAACAAGCTGGAACTGGCCGGCGCCGAGGTCGAGACGTTCGACGACAAGGGCTTCCGCGTGATCCAGCCGGAGCGCCCGAAGGCGGTCGACTGGGTGACGCTGCCGTACCCGGGCTTCGCGACCGACCTGCAGCCCTTCGCGGTGGCGCTGTCGGCGGTGTCCGAGGGCACGTCGATGATCACGGAGAACGTCTACGAGGCGCGCTTCCGCTTCATCGAGGAGATGGTCCGCCTGTCCGGCGACGCCCGCACGGACGGCCACCACGCGGTGGTCCGCGGCGTCTCCCAGCTCTCGAGCGCCCCGGTCTGGGCCTCCGACATCCGCGCGGGCGCCGGCCTGGTGCTGGCGGGCCTGTGCGCGGACGGCGTCACGGAGGTCTGGGACGTCTTCCACATCGACCGCGGCTACCCCCACTTCGTGGAGAACCTGAACCGGCTGGGCGCGCGCATCGAGCGGGTCAGCGGCGAGCCCGAGCGGAACTGACTCCGCAACGGGTATCGTAAACCTCTGTAAACCGCGGACAGGGGGTTGCGATGACGGCGCTGCCCGACTGGATGGTGCTCCCGCCCGAGGGCCTTTCGGTCGAAGGATACGAAGCGCTGCCCGAAGAAGTCTGCCGTGTCATCGAGATCGTCGATGGAGCGATTGTCGTGAACCCGGCCCCGCGCCGCCCGCACCAGAAGATCATCCGGCGGATGTCCTACGCACTCGAAGAGGCGTGCGGGGCCGAGCTGGCGGTGGAGTTCGACGTCGACCTCCGCTTGCGGGACGTGCCGTTGCTCAACCGCCGCCCCGATCTGGTGGTCTACGACGCGTCGCTGGACGCCGACACCGTACTGCGGCCCGAGCACTGCTCGCTGGTGATCGAAGTGATGTCCCCGGGTTCGATCACCGCCGACCAGACGGACAAGCCCGCGGAGTACGCGGCCGCCGGGATCCCGCACTTCTGGCGCGTCGAGAACGAGACCGACGACGTCCGCGGGCTCACGATCTTCTGCTACCGGCTCGATCCGACGACCCGCGTGTACACCTCGTCCGGCGCGCACAAGGGCAAGCTGGCGGTGTCGGATCCGTTCGACTTCGCGATGGATCTGGCCGACCTGCTCTGACTCACCCTTCCTGCGCGCCCAGTGCGCGCAGGGCGTACGCCACCAGGCGGTCCACGTAGTCCGGCTCCGCCTCGGCCTGTCGGACCACCAGCCGCCAGTAGATCGGGGCGGCCAGGACGTCGAGTGCCATTTCCATGTCCAGGTCCGCGGGTAGCTCGCCGCGGGTGATCGCGCGGCGCAGCATCGTCTCGCCGACCTCGCGGCGCGGGCCGCCGATGGCCCCGCGCAGGCCGGCGCCGTGGTCCGGGTTGCGGGCGTCCTCCGCGACCAGGTCCGGCAGGATCCGCGAGAACAGCGGGTGCGTGAGCCAGTCGATCAGCGCCTGCATCGTCTCGCGCAGGTCGCCGCGCAGGGAGCCGGTGTCGGCCTCCGCCGCGCGGGTCACGCTGAACTCCGTCACCACGGAGGCGATCATGTGCTCCTTCGACGCCCACCGCCGGTACAGCGCGCTCTTGCCGACGCCGGCGCGTTTCGCCACCGCTTCCATCGACAGCCGCCCGTAGCCCTGCTCGGCGAGTTCCCACATGACGGCTTCGCTGATCGCCTGCGTGACCTCGGGCTGGAGGACCGCGGCGCCGGTCGGGGTGCGTGCCATGGCGGCAGTGTAGCGGGTGGACGGAACGGTACCGTCCCGTCTATCCTGACGTCGGGACGGTACCGTCCCGTCCAAACGTTCAAGGAGGCTGCGATGCGCGACTTCGTCGAGCACGCGCTGGAGCTGCTGCTCAAGCACGACATGGCCGGGTTCGCCGGGCTCTGGGCCGAGGACGGCGTCCTCGAGTTCCCGTTCGCCGCCCCGGGCTACCCGGCGCGCGTCGAAGGCCGGGACGCCATCCGCGAGTACCTGCGCGACTACCCGAACCTGCTGGACATCCGGGAGGTCACGGCGAAGACCGTGCACGAGACCACCGACCCGGCCGTGGTCGTCGCGGAGTTCACTGTCGCCGGCGTCGTGGTCGCGACGCGGCGGCCGTACGAGCTGTCGTACATCGCCGTGATCACCGTCGAGGACGGCGAGATCCGGCGGTACCGCGACTACTGGAGCCCGCAGGCCGCGGCGGAACTGCTCGGCGGCGCGGACGAGCTGACCGCGGCCTTCACCGGCGGCGACCGTGGCTGACGTCCTGGTCGTCGGCGGCACCGGCACCACCGGCCGCCGGGTCGTCGCGGGGCTGCGCGCGAACGGCGTCGCGGCACGTGCGG
>NZ_JAAGNB010000438.1:0-10807 GCF_010550475.1 Amycolatopsis sp. SID8362 | reverse complement strand
GTGCGCGGGCGGACAGCGCCGGGCCCGGGGCGCGGGCCGACGACCGCGGGCAACTCGCGACGCTGCTCGGTATGGCCGCCCGCACCGGTTCCGGCCACGTCGTGGAGGAGCGCCTCGAGCACGACGGCGTCCGGCGGGTGCACTTCTTCGCCGGCGAGCCGTTCGACGTCGGCGAGCTCCCCGCGGATCTGCGCGGCTACTGCGCTCGGCTGGCCGAGAGCGTGCGTCCTGGGTACCTGTGCACCCAGTGGTTGAGCACAGCGGACGGTGCGGTGCTCGACGGGTGGAGCACCGGTGTTTCGACGTTGGACTCACCGCGCCTGCACCGCCGGTTCGGTGCCTGGGTCCGGGCCGAGCTGGCTCAGGGGGCCGCGTGAGCTCCGGGCGCGGGAACCTCCCGCTGCACCTGGTGCTGGCGATGGTGGTCGCCGACATGCTGGCCGCGGGCTCCGCGCTGCCGGTGCTGCCGGAGGTGATCCGGACCTTGACCGGCGGCGACAGCGGCGAGGCGGCGATCCACCTCGCGTTGATGATCGCCGTGATGAACGCGCTGCAGTTCCTCGCCGCGCCCGCGCTCGGCGCCCTCAGCGACCGGTTCGGGCGCCGGCCGATGGTGCTGCTCGTGCTCGGCTGCAGCATGGTCAACAACGCGCTGATCGCCTTCGTCCCGAGCCTGGGCGTCCTGTACCTGACCCAGGTCATCACCGGCCTCGCCGTCGCCAAGGTCGCCGTGATCAGCGCTTACATCGCCGACATCTCCGGGCCGGCGCAGCGGATCCGCAACTTCGGGCTGCTCGGGCTCTGCATGAACGGCGGGTTCGTGCTCGGCTCGGCGACCGGTGGGCTGCTGGGCTCGGTCAGCCTGCACCTGCCGTACTTGACCGCGGCTGTGCTCCAGGCGGTCAACCTGGTCTTCGCGTTGACTTCGCTGCCGGAGTCGCACCCGGTGGAAAAGCGCCGGCCCGTGCGGCTGCGGCAGCTCTACCCGTGGCGTGCGCTTGCCGTGCTGCGCGCGACCCCCGCGATGGGCCGGGTGTCGGCGCTCGTCCTCTGCTACTGCTTCGCCACCTTGACCTTTCAGAGCATGTGGGTCTTCTACTCGGGCAAGGTGTTCGGCTGGGGCCCGCTGCAGAACGGTGTGCTGCTCGCCGTCCTGAGCGCCTGCATGGGCCTGGCGCAGAGCAAGCTGGTGCCCCTGATGGTCTCGCGCCTGGGCGAACGGCGGGCGATGCTGGCCGGTCTCGTCAGCGCCGCGGCGGCCCTCGTCGGTCTCGCGTTCGCCGGGGGCCCGTGGATCGTGGTGCCCTTCGTCCTCTGCTACACGATCGGCTGCGTCATCACCCCCGCGTCCCGGGCGGCGGCCGCCCGCGAGGTCGTGGCGGAGGAACAGGGCCGGGTCCAAGGCGCGCTCGCGAGCCTGAACAGCCTGGACGCCCTCGTCGCGCCCCTGATCGGCAGCGCGCTGTTCGACTACTTCACCGGGCCGGAGACGGCCGTCGCGTTCCCCGGCGCGCCGTTCCTGCTGTGCGGCCTGGTGCTCCTCTTCGCGATGCGGTTCGTGCGGCGGAAGCGGTGGCCCGCCGAGGTCCGCGACGAGGTGGCCGCGTGATGACCTACTCCGGCTGCGGAATCTCCGGCGTCCGCCGGTTCGCTGGCTCGCCGGACCAGCGCGGGGACGCCGCGGCGGTGCACCGGATGACGCGGGCGCTGGCCCACCGGGGACCGAACGGCGAAGGCTTCGCCCAAGGCGAGGGCGTGACGCTCGGCCACCGGCGGCTCAGCGTGGTCGGGCTAGGCGACCAGGGTGCGCAACCGATGACCCGTGACGGGGTCACCATCGTCTACAACGGTGAGCTGTACAACCATCGCGCCCTTCGCACGGAGCTCGGCTCTTCGATCGCGTTCCGGTCGGCCACGGACACCGAAGTCGTCCTGCAGGCGTGGCGGCGGTGGGGGCTCGCCGCACTGGACCGGTTCGACGGGATGTTCGCGTTCGCGGTCTGGGACGAACGCGACCGTGCGCTGTGGCTGGTCCGCGACCGTCTCGGCGTCAAGCCGCTGTACTACCACCACGACGTCCGGCGGCTGGTGTTCGCTTCCGAGGTCGAGGCCCTGCTCCACTCGGGTCTGGTGGCTGCCGAACCCGACCTCGACGTGTTCCGCAGGCAGCTGCTCTGTTCGTCCACTTTGGACTGGGAGGTCGAGCGGACCCTGGTCGGCGGCGTCCGATCGGTCGCGCCCGGCACCGCCGTGAGGTTCGACGACGACGGAACGGCGTCGGGGCACACCTACTGGCGGCTGCCCGAATCCGAACCCGGCCCCACGCGCCCGCGGGCATCCGACGTCGAAGAGTTCGGCGGCCTCCTGCGCGCCGGCGTCGGCGGGATGCTGCAGGCCGACGTTCCGGTGAGCGCTTTCCTCAGCGGGGGTCTCGACTCGTCCGCGATCGCGGCGCTCGCCGCCGAATCCGGTGTGGTGACCTGTGTGACGGTGGCGTTCGGCAGTGCCGGTGAGCCGTCGGCCTCGGGCAACGAAGACCTCCGCTTCAGCGAAGAGCTTGTCCGCGCGCTGCCCGCCGGGCGGGTGCGGCACCACGTGGACGTCCACGGCGCCGGCCTGACGCTCGACCAGGTGGACGAAGTCTGTGACCTGGCAGCCCTGGGTGACGACCCGCGGCACCCGACGATCGCGGCGAACTACCGGTCCGTCCGGGACCTCGGGCTGCGAGTTGTCCTCAATGGACAGGGCGCCGACGAGGTCATGGCCGGGTACATCGGTTTGCCCGGCTTCACCCGGAACGTCCACGACGTCGGCGAACCGGAGAACGCGAAATACCTCGGGATGCCCGCGTCGAGGCGGGCACCCGGGCTTTCGCCGGCGGTGCTGGCGCACACAGAAGTGGTCGAGAAGGGTTTCCGGGACTTCTGCGCGGGCCTGTCCGGTGCTCCGCTGGAGCGCGCTCACCGGCTGCTGGTGGCCACGCAGCTGCACCGCGTGCTGCGGTTCGAGGACTTCCTGAGCATGCGCCACGGCGTCGAGGCCCGGGTGCCGTTCCTCGACCACCGCCTGGTCGAATGGTGCTTCTCCCGGCCCATGGAACTGCACGTCGACCGGGATCGCCGCCGGGGCAAGGACATCATGCGGCGCTCACTCGCCCGCGTGCTTCCCGCCGCTCTGCTGGACCGGCCGAAACAGGTGTTCCCGTTCCCCGGCGAGGAAGCACTGCAGGCGTCGTTGGCGGCGCTCGTCACCGAACACCGCTCGGCGCTGGCGGCGGACGAGCTGGTCCGCGAGCTGCTTTCACTACCGCCGGCCGACCGGATCGAGCACACGCCGATCCCGCACCTGTGGCTGTTGCTGAGCACGTGGCGGTGGCACGAGAAGCTGCGGCGGATCGCGTGAGGACGGCAGGGAAACGGGGGGAGCACATGGTGGGGGAGTACGTTCATCCGGGAGTCCTGACCGGGCTGCTGCGTGAGTTCCGCGCGGGCCTGGGGCCCTACCCGGCAGTGGAGGTCGCCCACCACGTGCAGACCGTGGGGGTGGACTTCCTCGATGCGAAAGCGAAGGCCGAACTCGATCTGACGCGGCGATCGACGCAGCCGGGCACGCCCGCCCGCGAACAGCTGAACTGCCTGCTGGCCAAGGAAGACGGCCGCTACTCCTACGACACCTACCTGACCTTGCCCCTGCTGCGGGCGATCACACCGGCGAACACCACACGCCGGACGTCGGCGGCCGCGCTGATCGTCGACATGGTGCGGTTCGAGCTCTCGGCGTTCCACGGCGATCACGCCCGCCTCCCGCAGTGCCGGCCGGACCCGGGAACCGTGCGCAAGCGGGTGAGCCACGCGATGCGGCACCTCACCCGGCACGACTTCACCACACTCCCGGCCGTCGCCGACCTCTTCGGCCGCGAAGCCGGACTTCGCTGCCTCGACGGGGTGGTCGCGGACGCCGACCGGGAGTTCCTCGCCCTGCTGCCGACCACGGTCCAGCCGGTGTCCCCGGTCCACGACGAGTACATGTTCATCCGGGTCCTGCAAGGCTACGAGAGTGTTTTCGACGAGCTGGTCGACCACGCCGCGGCCACGATCGCTTCGCTGCGAGCAGCCGACCTGGCGACCGCGGTCCTCGACATCTCGCACGCCACGGAGGCACTGGAGCGGGCCAGCCTGCTGTTCAGCCTCCTCGCCACGATGACCCGCGACACCTTCCACGCTTTCCGTGACCGCACCGAGGGATCGAGCGCGATCCAGTCGGCCCAGTACAAGCGCTTCGAAGCCCTGTGCGACACGCCATCGGAGGAGCGCCTCAGGTCGGACGCATTTGGCAGCGTGCCGGCCGTGCGCGCAGAGGTGCTGGCCGGCCAGGACACGATCGCGGCGGCGTACCGCGCGATGGCCCCGGCACGGGCCGACGAACGCGAGGCGTTCACCCACGCACAGGCCCGGCTCGAGGCAGCCCACCAGCGCTGGAAGTCGACGCACCACAAGATCGCCGTCCGCATGATCGGCGATCGCCCGGGCTCCGGCTACACGGCGGGCACGCCCTACCTCAAGGACCGCCTCGACGGACGCCTCTTTTCGGCCACGAGGGCGTAGCGACCGGGATGCCGGCCGTCGAACCCACGCCTCCACCAGGCCTGGCAACGACGTAGTTGCGGTCCCACGACGACCTGTCCGTCTCTTCCGACGCTCGCCCCGGGCGCACCCTTCACGGCTTCCGGCACGGCGCCGCCAACTTGGCGCTCCGCGCATGCGGCTGAAGCCGGCCGGGGCGACGGAGCTCACCGCCGACCACAGTGGACGCTGTCCGAGCGGATGAAAAGACTCCGGAAGCCCACAAGACTCCAGGCCGTGTCTGCCGCGACTGCGTCCACGAACGACTCCGAGGCCGGGATGTGGTGGCGGATCATCATGTGCGTGCAGCGGCGGGTGAGGCTATGCATAAGGCGATGACCCTGGAGGCCGTCCTTGCGGTCGAACAGGACCACCGGTGCCTCGGGTCTCGGCGGTTGCGGGTCGTGCTATCCATCCCCTCGGATGGGCGCCCGAGGCCACGACGTGCTGGCAGCGGCACCGGCGATAGCGGCTTCGACCGGCTCGGCGTGCCACAGCGGGGTCCACCACCATGGCCGGTGCTGACCGGCGCCCTCGCCGACGAGTGCGGCGAGGGCGCACCGTCTCAAGTGGATCGACACCGACGCCTACCGGATTGCGAGCGCGCTCGCCGGACGAGGACACGGTGGACATGTACTGGCCGGTGTTCGTCGGTACCGCCAACGACCTCGGCCGGACGCGGCCGAATGGCACTGGCGAACGCGGGAAAAGCTCCATCCGGCGACACCCCCGGGCCGTGGGGGAGCAGGAGTAGGTCCAGCCGATTTCAGTCGGGAATGGACGAATCACGCGAGCCGAACTGCTGGTCGACGTCGTTGGCGAGTTGCCGGGGGACGCAGCGGCAGGAGCCATACCGCGGTCTCTGAACGAGGTTGCAGCTCGCGGACACTGGAGGTCTGGAAGGTCCTGAGTTCGTAGGCGTTTCAGCCTGCAAGACTGGGCTGGCGAGCAGGTCAGGGGAGGACGCCAGGAGGTGCGAGGCGGGTGAGGTCGCCGGTGCGCTCGCGAAGGTAGACCTCAGCTGTCCTCGCAAAGGCCCACTCGACGACTTCGCGGAAGGTCTCAGCGTCGAGATATTCACCTGGCTCAACGTCGAGTCCTTTGCTCCAGGCTGCAGACCGCGGACGTCGATGTCCCGGCGCTATCAAAGTCACGGTGCCGGTGCCCGGTTCCGGCTTGAGCTGTCTCAGAGCCTCTTACTGGCGCCATGATGTCTTCCGAGATCTCCGTCAGGTGGAGGTGGCCACGCTTGTGCTCGTCGCTCACCTCGCTGAGTGTACGACCATCACCTGAATGGCACGACTCTCAGCGGTTCAAGAACTGGAGCTTCAGCGGCCACCGAAGAAATCGGCTGGGAGGTCGTTGGGTTGAGTTGTGTGGAACCGGAACGCAGGATCGTCGTCGAGGCTCAACATCACGGGGCTCTTGGCGTAGAGGTAGTATGTGGTGTCAGGGTATTCTGGAACTATGAAGCTCCACTGAATTTCGATCGATTTGCAGTCGTGGTCGCCGTTGTAGTTTGTGTACCGTAGGCATTCGGGATCGCGCTTCCCGTTTGGCCGCCGCAGGCGTCGAGGGCGTTACCTTCGAATGTCAATCCCTGTGTGTCAAAAGTAGCGTTGTAGGTTACTGGCCTCACGTTCACCAGGCTGCCGACCAGCGAGTACTCGGCTGCATAGGACACCTGACCGTAAACCTCGTCGGCAGTGCCGAAATCGCTCCACATTTCGAAGTAGCCGTTGAAGTCATCGAGGACTGTCCAGCACGCCGAGCCGTGGACCTGGTCGCCTGGCCAGCAGTAGCGGTCCCTGTAGACCGGCGGGTCCAGCGGGCTGAACGTGGCCTTCTCGATCTTGCTCGGGAGTACCTTCTGGGCTGCGGGGCACAGCCACGCGCCAGTGCGTTCGGATACGGGGAGGGCGCAGGTCTTCGGGTCGAGGATGTGGCGAGGCAATGTGGCCGCTTGGTGCTCCGAATTTCGAATCGAAGCGCCGGCTGTGCTGGTGATGGTGGATGTCAGGATCGTGGAGATTGCGAAAATTGCAATCAGCAGTCTTCGTGAGAGTATTCTTCTGTGCACCCTGAACGAGTCCCCTCTTGTTGATAGCCAACCCAGGTTGCCCTTAGGTGTCAACCTCAAGGTGACTTTGATTGAAAAGTGTCGACACGGGCAAGCTGAAGTCAGCCATCGGCTTCGGCAAGGTCAACGACTGTTTCCCGGAAGGCCTAACCGTAGACCTTTCGGGACCATTGGGTCCGTCGTCGCGGATCTCAGGGCGTGCAAAGAGCGGCAGGGTCGGAACGCCTGGTTCGATATGAGACGGTACGAGCGATCGTTGGTGCTCCTGTTGGCGGAGCTGTCGCTTGCCCGGGTCGAAGCCGAGTCTTCACAGCTCAGCTGCTGTTTGCGGCGTGGATCCGAACACCGACATGTTCCCCGCGCGCATGGACGCCAGGTCATGCTGGGGCACAGTGCGCCGTAGGCGCTCCGTCTAGGCCGGGCGCTGCCCGCAGCCGGGCGTCGGGGTTGGCGCGGTTGAGTACGACGTCGAGGGTGAAGCGTCCTGCTTCGGCGGAGCGGGAGGTACCTCGTCAGCTCCGATGGCAGGCCAGGTTGTTGCGCGTTCCGCGAAGCGAATGCCAACCGCGGCAGAGTGCCAGGTGATCAGCGGCTCACACCAAACTGCCGCGTTCCTGCTCCTTGACGCCGGTGGTGACCGCCCGGCTGAGCACCTCGGCGGCACCGCGGCTGTCGTCGTTCACGACGACCGGTATCTGGCTGTCTTGACGCGATGGCCGCCTGCCGACGTCGCCGGCGAGTTCGCGTGGGCCGCGACGTGATCTCACCGAACCGATCGAGGTCGTCAGCCGACTACGCGCAGGGCGAGGCGGTGTGCGCGGTCCAGGTCGGCGTCGTCACCGAAGAGCTGGAAGCGCGTGTTGCCGGCGCGCAGGTACGCATCGATGCGAAAGGCGTCGTCCGCCGGCTCGGCGCTGCCCGCGGTGGTCAGTTCGGCTTCCAGGATTTGCAGCCATTCGCGGGTGAGGTCGCGGACCGCGTCGGCGACGGGGCCTTCTCGATGGCCGTACTCGACCGAAGTCGCGGCGATGAAGCAGCCGCCGGGGAAGATTTCGTTCCGCAGGTAGGCGACCCAGTTTGCCAACACGGCCCGAAGGCGGAGCTTCCCCGCTTCGAGGTGCCATGCGGGAGCGATTACGTGGTCCCGGTACAGGCGGCGGGCCTCCGCGACGGCGGCGATCTGGATGGCTTCCCGGTTGGTGAAGACTGTGAGGATGCCGCTCTTGCTGTGCCCGGTCTGCTCGGCGAGGGAGCCGACGGTGATGGAGTCCAGCCCGTGCACGGTCGCCACCATGGCGGCTTGGCGGGCGACGTCCTGGCGGGTCCGGTCGCCACGAGCGCGACGGCCGTCCGATCGCGGCGCGGGTGCGGGAGACATGCCAGGGATTGTATGCGACCGGGCGGTCGTGTACTTTCCGCACCGACACGACCGATCGGTCGTATAGTTCGGAGGTTCCGTGCCGTGAGTGGAAACCAGCCGGCCGTCCTGGACGGCTTCGCTCGGCGAAGCGTTTCTCTCGCCGAAGGCGACAAGGTCGTTTACGTGGCTGGGCGCGGCCCGGCGGTGATCGTGATGCCGGAGATGCCGGGGATCAGTCCGGACGTCGTGCGGTTCGCGCGGTGGGTGCGTGACGCGGGGTTCACCGTGTTCCTGCCGTCGCTCTTCGGGGTGGACGGTGCGTATCCCACGGTCGAACTCGCGGAGCCGATCGTCAAGCGGGCATGTGTCAGCAAGGAGTTCCGCGCCTTCGCGGGCGGTGGCACCAGCCCGGTCGCGGCGTGGCTGCGTGCGCTGGCGCGTGAGGCTCACGGGGAGTGTGGAGGTCCGGGCGTCGGTGCGGTGGGTATGTGCTTCACCGGCAACTTCGCCCTGACGATGGCTCTCGAACCGGCTGTCATCGCTCCGGTGCTGAACCAGCCGTCGCTGCCGCTGGACGACCCGGCCGGGCTCGAGCTCTCATCCGAGGACGCGGCTGCGATCCGGCGGCGCTTCGACCGCGACGACCTGACGGCGCTCGCCTACCGGTTCGACAACGACAAGTGGTGCACGGGGCAGCGGTTCGCGGCGTATGCGCGGCTTCTCGGCGATCGCTTCGACGGCCGTGTCCTGCCTGGCGAGTGCGCGAACCCCGCGCCACCGCCCTTCTTCCGGGACGTGGTGCAGACGCCGCACAGCGTCGTGACCGCCCACCTCACGGACGAGGAAGGTCACCCGACGGTCCGAGCCCGCGACGAGATTCTCGAGTTCCTTCGCGCACGTCTTCTCGGCGCGTGAGCGTCCACTGCCCGGCTGATCCAAGCGCTGCCCCGACGTTCGCTTCTCGCCGCAGGGTGATGAAGGACCTGGGGCCGCGTTTGACTGTCGTGAATCAGGAGTTGGCGATGGCCGTCACGACTGCGTCGAAGGTGGCCAGCCACCGGCGGTGCTGGTCGGGTGGTGTGAGCCATTCGGCGATCACGCCCGGACGTTGGGAGAAGCTCCGCTGTGCCGCGGGAGCAGTGCGTCCCTCGCGAGGACCTTGACGTCCCCGGGATATAGGACCGTGCGCTTGTGTAGCGTTCGCGGCTCACACCTGAAGCTCCGGCACTCGTCGATCAAGGTGACGATGGACCTCTACACGAATGTCGCCGAAGAGGTTGCCGTGGATGCGGCGAGGAAGCTGGCTGGGGCGATTCCGCGGAAGGCGTTGCACCCGGCGTGCGCTCTCGGGCTCCCCTCGGGCTCGCAGGAGACCACAATGGACAGAGAGGAAGTGGAAGGAATGATTCCAGATACCACAAAACCCCAGGTCGAAGATATCGAACCTGGGGTGGTGGAAGGTGCGCCATCAGGGACTCGAACCCCGAACCCGCTGGTTAAGAGCGCGAACCCTGAGGTGTCTGGTGGTGTCGAGTGATGTCGGCCAAGGTCGTCTTCCTTGGCTGTTGGGTGGCGGCGGTGTCGGTCTGTGTCGCGGCCTGTCGTCGCGTGCGTGCGCTCTCGGGCTCCCCTCGGGCTCGCAACTGCCGTGCCGTGTCGCCTGGTCCAAGCCTCTCGTCAGCGCTACGTGATCGGTCGGGTGGGCGCGTTCGGAAAGCTGCCAAGCGCGCGACCAAGGCGGAGTGGTGATGAGGCGGCTCGGGGGCTGGCTTGCTCAAGACCTTGCCCTGTCCATTCAGTGTGTCTGTACCGGTCTGGTCGCTCTCGGCGCGGCGTATGCCTCGTACCGGCACGGGCGCGAGTTCGCGTTGCGTTTCGGTGCGGATGCGGTGACGGCGTCGATCTGGCCGCTGCTGGTTGATGGCCTGCTGACGATCGCGACGGTCGAGTTGTGGAAGACCCATTGCGGCGGCGGGTCGGGCCGGTGGGTGGCGTGGCTGGCGTTCGTGTTCGGTATCTGCGTGTCGTTGGTGGCGAACATCGGTTCGGCGCCGGCGTTGAGCGTGTTGCAGGTGACGGTCGCGGCGTGTCCGCCGCTGGTGTTGCTGCTGGCGGTCGAGCTGTTGAACGGCGCGTTGAAGCGGCGGGGTCTGCCCAGACTTCGGTTGACACCGGAGCTGACTGTTTCTCAGGCCGCTGACGTGGCCGTGTAGATGGTCTCAAACTCGACCGGGGTGAGCTTGCCCAGGGCGCGTTGGCGGCGTTTGCGGTGATACTTCGTCTCGATCCAGGACACGATCGCCAACCGGAGCTCCTCCCGCGTGCGCCACCGGCGGGTATCGAGAACGTTCTTCTGCAGCAACGAAAAGAACGACTCCATCGCAGCATTGTCACCACACGCACCGACCCGACCCATCGACCCGGTCAGCCCATGACCGCGCAGCAGGCGCTGGTAGGCCGCCGATCGGAACTGGGCGCCGCGGTCGGAGTGGACCACGACGTCGTGCGGGTCGCGCAGCGCGATCGCGTTGCGCAGCGCGCTGACGGCGAGTGAGGCCCGCATGTGCGAGGCGATGGAGTATCCGACGATCTTGTTGGAGTAGCAGTCCTTGACCGCACACAAGTACAGCTTGCCCTCACCGGTGGGATGCTCGGTGATATCGGTCAGCCACTTGGTATTCGGTGCGGTGGCGGTGAAGTCCCGGCGCACGAGGTCGTCGTGCACCGGCGGCCCCGCCTGGCGGG
>NZ_JAAGNB010000389.1:0-10342 GCF_010550475.1 Amycolatopsis sp. SID8362 | reverse complement strand
AGCTGCGGGCCGCGATCGAGCTGCGCTTCCGCCGGTACGTCGACCTCGACGTGCGGACGCAGCGGTACGCGACCCCGCGCGAGAAGCGCCTGGCGCTGCACCGGCGCGTGCTGCGCGTGCCGGTCGACGAGCTCGTCGTCCAGGAAGCGACTCCGGCGCAGCTGGCCGAGTACAACCAGCGTGCCGCCGAGATGCGGTCGTACTTCGCCGCGCTGTCGCAGTACGAGATCGAACGGCTAGTCGAGGACTACCGCCGCTTCGGCAGGCGGTGGCGCCGCAGCTGGCAGCAGCTGACCAACCGCGCGCTCGACCTGTCCCTGGTCTGGGCGGTGCTGCGCCGCGCGATGGCGGACGTCGAACCGGTCACCGGCGCCGTGCCCGAACCGCTGCCCGCCTATCCGGGCAGCCGGGAGCGGCTGGCCGACGTCTGCCCGGACCGGCGCTGGCCGCCGGACCCGCGGGCGCTCGACCACACCGTTGAAGCCGCCGGGCCCCGCAGGTCGTGGGAGGAGTGCTACAACGCGGCGAGCGTGTACGCCGTCGCGATGCTCGAAGTCGGCCCCCGCGGCGAACGCGACCTGCGCGACCGCGCCCGGAATCCCCGTCTGGAAGGGGAAGCGCGCGACGAAGTGGCCCGCCGGGCGGTCCGCGAGCTCTACCACGCGGCGACGATCAGCCACAGTGGACGGCTGCCGGAACGCCGCTCGTGGGTGATGGGGGAGGACCCCGACCTCGCGGCGCTGCGCGGGCACGAGCTGTTCCGCGTCTTCGAGATGGTCACCTTCTCCCCGGACCGCGCGGCACCGCTGAGGCCGCAGCGCGCGCACGTGTGGGAACAGGTCAGCTACGTCCGCCAGCTGGTCGCCGAGATCGCCGGCTGCCGCGCGCACTTCTGGCGGACCCGGCCCGCGGAGCCGGCGCCGGACAGCCGGACCGTCGACCGCTGGCGCGCCGCCGATCGCGACGCCTGGCGGAAGCTGACCGCGCTGGCCACCGGCAAACAGGATTGGTACACGCGCTACCAGGCCATCTGCGCGTTCCGCGAGTGGTCGGCCGAAGCCGGCTACCCGGGGTCGATCTCGGGTTTCCCGCTCTACAGCGCGGAAGGCCTGCACGCCCAGCTGCGCGGAGCGGCGGGCCGGCGCGGGAAGACCGGCCTCGACGCGAACGTCGTCGTCCGCGAGTACGTGCGGCTGTGCGACCAGCGGCTCGACCAGCTGGTCGCCGACATCGCGGAACTCGAGCACACCCTCGTCGCCGACGACCACGCGGCGCGTGCCGAGCTGTGGGCGGCGCTGTGCTCGTGGTTCGACGACGACATCGCCGACGGCTCGTCCGCCGGCGAGCGGCGCGAACGGTTCCGCAAGCTCGCCCGCCTCTAGGACGGCCGCGTGTAGCGGTGCTTGACTCCGGCCGGGAAGTACTCGGGATCGCCCGCCGGGCGCAGGACGACGTCGGGCAGCTGCCGCTCGGCGGGGACGTAGTGCGCGAATTCGCTGTTTAGTCGCACCAGCTGCGCGCGCACGGATTCGGCGATCCGGCCGGCGTCGGAGCTCGCGCCCGGCGCCGTCTCGACGGTGATCCGCAGCCGCCGGTCGCGGTCGGCGTCCTCGACGGACTCGATGACGAACTTGCCGGTGACGGTGTCGCTGATGCCGGGCTGCTCCAGCCCGACGGTGACGTTCTCCGGGTAGACGTTCGCGCCGAAGAACGAAACCGTGAACAGCGACCGGCCGAAGACGTAGACGAACGGCAGCGCCGGCCCGGGCGGCGGCGTGAAGCCGTGGCGGGCGCAGTAGTCGAGCAGTTCGGCGTGCGGCAGGACACCGCCGTCGTCGGCGATGTGGTAGCGGATCAGCGGGATCCCGCCGTCCGCGGTGAAGACGAGCGTGCCGTCGTGCACCTCGAAGAAGCGGCTCGCCGGGTCGTACTGCACGAGGGTCGGGAGCCGGGCGTCGCCGAAGACCTCGCGGGCGAGGTCCGGGTGATCGGCGAAGAACCGCCGGATGCCCACGGACACCGGCGTTTCGGTGCCGAGCACGCCCGCGTCCGCGGTGCCGTAGAGCGACGCGATGTCGGTGACGGGGTCGGCGACCCCGGCCCGCTGGGCGACGAGGTCGCGCCACTGCTCGCTGAAGACCTCGCCGGCGAGGACGAGCTTGATCGCGTACGCGGGCCAGTCGACGCCTTCGGCCAGCCCGGTGTCGACGACATCTTTGACGAACGGCGGGTAGCCGAGCAGCACGACCTGCTCGAAGTGCGGCGCGAGCTCCGGGAGCACGCGGAGGATCTCGGCCTTGTTGTTGCCCGGCGCCACGACGGTGATCGGGCAGCCCTTGGCGGCGAGGTGGCGCACGCACGCCGTGGTGAAGAGCCCGCCGACCCACGTCCCGAGCGGGAAGCAGACGACGGCGAGGGTGCGCTTCCGGTCGGCGTGGAAGCCGTCGACCAGCACTTGTTCGAAGCGGCCAGCGACGTGCAGCTCGTCCTCGAGCGCCCGCGGCCAGATGGTGGGGTGGCCGCTGGAGCCGGAGGAGACGGCGATCATGTCGTTGCCGTCGAAGCTGCCGCCCCGGCACAGTTCGGGCAGCGGGTACTTCCGGTGGTAACCGGCCTTGTCCACGAGCGGGAGCTTCCGGAAGTCGTCGATCGTGGCGACGTCCTCGGGCGCGATCCCGTGCGTCCGGAGGAAATCCCGGTAAGCGGGCACGGTTTCCGCGGTGCGGCGGAAGAGTTCGAGGACGTGGCTTCCGGCGGCGGGTTCCGGGGGAGCGAAGAAGGTGTCGAACGCCTGCCGCACGCGGGTCTGCCGACCGAGGTCCATGATCGGAGCATAGCGGCCACCGCGTGTCATGATGGGCGCGTGAGCACCTCCGCGGAGCACCACCCCGCCGGCGCGCCGTTGACCCTGTACCTGGTCAAACGGCTCGAACTGGTGATCAGGGCGCTCCTCGACGACGCGCTCCGCCCGCTGGGGCTCACGACGTTGCAGTACACGGCGCTGACGGTCCTGCAGGCGAGCGGCCCGCTGTCCTCGGCCCAGCTGGCCCGGCGGTCGTTCCTCCGGCCGCAGACGATGCACGAGATGGTGCTGGCGCTGGAGAACCGCGGCCTGATCGCCCGAACCCCGAAGGCGGGCAACAAGCGCGTCCTGCTGGCCGGCCTGACCGACGCCGGCCAGTCCCTGCTGACCGACTGCGCCCCGGCGGTCGGCGAGGTCGAGCACGCCCTGCTGGCCGACCTCAGCCCCGGCCAGCGCGCGACGTTCCGCGAGGGCCTCCTGCACGGGGTGACCGCACTGGGAGCGCTGTCAGAACTCCGCCGCTCTCAGGAAGCCTGAGTCTTTCCGGGCGCAGGCTTGGTGTGGCGACTGGACGACCGGCGTCCGCCGACTGGAGTCTTCACTCAGGCTTGCTGACACTTCCGGATTAGTCCGGACGAGTGGAAGCGACGAGTGGCGCGTAGCACGCGTGTGGCGCCGGACGTTGGAGGGTACGTCCCCTGTCCAGCGCATCCGCACCTGGAGGTTCGCCGACGTGACCCGGGCCAGCGCCGTGGCCGCCAGATGGGCCGCCACCCGCCGCCTACTGGTAGTGGCCGGCGCGGCAGCGGGCCTGTGGCTGGCGCTGTGGCTGACTTCGGGCGATGCCGACGCGACGACGTCGGGTGGTTCCGGTGTTCCTGGGGTTGCCGCCCTGGGGGCGGGGTCGGTGGTGCAGCTGTCGGGTTCGGAGGTCGAGTGGGTGCGTCCGGGTGGGCCCACCGTGCCGCCAGTGGCTGGGGTTGCCGCTCCGAGCGCGAGGTTGCCGGGATCGGCGGTCGCGCAGGTGCGTTCGGCAGGGTCGGCGATGTCGCAGGTTACGGCCGCAGCTGCGGGTCCGGCGGCTGAGACCGCCGTGCGGGCGACGCTGCCGGTGACCGGGGCTGCAGCGGGTGCGGGGTTGGTTGAGTCACTGGCGCGAATGGCGCCGACGACTGGGGGTGCCCCTGCGAGCACGAGGTCGCCGGGATCAGCGGTCGAGAGGGTGCGTCCGGCTGGGTCTGCGGTCTCGCGGGCGGCTCGGGTCGCTGCTGCAGGCGCCGGTTCGGTTGGACCGACGATCGAGCCGATGGCGCGAACGATGCGTTCACCCGAGCCCGTGGTGTCGCCGGTGCCCGAGGTCGTCGCGGCGGGTGTGGGTTCGGCTTCCAGCACGATCGCGCCGGCGGTGCGATCGGCGGGATCGTTGGTTGTGCCGGCGCGGGCCCTCGGATCGGCCGGGCCGGTAACTGATGCCGTGCAGGCGGTGCGTCCCGTCGCTCGTGCGGCCAAGACCGTAGCACCGGTGGTCGAGCCGGTAGCCGCGGTCGTGCGTTCGGCCGAGCCGGTGGCCTGGACGGTCGCTGACGTCGTGACGCCGGTCGCCGCGGCTGCGGGGCCGGTGGTCGAGTCGGTTTCCCGTGCTGTCGAGCCGGTGACCGGTGTCGTTGTCGCGCCCATCACGAGGCCCGTGCTCGAGCCGGTCGCGGATTTCGTGCAGGCGGTGGCGAAGCCGGTCACCACCACGGCGGCCACGGTTCTGCGACCCGTGGTGCGGGCGGTCGAGCCGGTCGTGGCGCCGCTGACCGGTGCGGTCGCCGGTGTGCTGCGGCCGGTGGTGGATGCCGTCGAGCCGGTGCTGTCGCCCGTCACCGAGACCGCCGGGCGCGTCTTGGCGCCGGTGACCGATGTCGTGCGGGCGGTGGCGAAGCCGATCCTCGACACCGCAGCCGGGGTGGTCGAGCCGGTGGTGCGGACGGTCGAGCCGGTGCTCCCTCCCGCCACTGACGGCGTCGGACCCAATCCCGGTTCCGGCGGCGATGTTGTTGGGCTGCCGCACGCGAAATCGTTGCTGCCGTTGCGGAAGGCTCTTCTCTCCGCGCCCGTGAACGCGACCACGGCGGCCCCCCGCTGGGGGTCCGAAGTGGACGTTCAGCGATCGGCGCACAAGACGCGTCAAGCAAGTCCGGCGCAGCACGCGGACCGGGCATCCCAAGCCCGCCGCGGGCCCGCCAAGACCCCGCCGTTGCCGGCCGCGCCCGCGTTACCGGCGCTGTCCGATCTCGCCGGTGGGTCCGGCAGCACGATCCCGCCCGCGTTCCTGAGCACCGAGCACGGGATCCGCGACCTGCGGCCCGGCACGTGGGATTCCGAGGCCTTCGTGCCGCTCTTCCGGCCCTGCGAACCGGGTACCGGCCCCGGCTAGGCCCGTCCCGATCTTCCGCTCCGTCGTGCGCTCCGCGGCGTGTTCCGCGCTGCCCGCGACCAGAACTCGAATCGACCAACCACGCGTGGAAGAGGGACGTAATGGAAGCGAACGTGTTCGACCTCGGGAAAGTGCGAAGAGACGCGGTGGTCACCGTCCGCCTGGACGCGATGGCCAACGTCAGGCTCCTGACGGAGGTCAACTTCCAGGCATACCGGCGCCGGCAGTACTACCGGATGCACGGCGGGGTGGCCACCGCACCGATGTTCAAGATCCACATCCCCGCCAACGCGCACTGGTTCCTGGTGCTCGACGTCGAGGGGCTGGAGAACCTCCCCCTCCGCCCCCGGGTGAGCGTCGAGCCGGAACCGGCCGCGGCGGCCAGGGGACGCACCGGGCGGCGGTGATCGCGTCCCTCCGCGGTCTTCGGGCCGCGGAGGGACACAGGTGTGGCCGCCCGGCGACGGGGTAGTCCCCTGGGGATGCAGACTTTCCTGCCCTGCCCCGACTCCACGGCCAGCGCCCGCACCCTCGACCGCCGCCGGCTCGGCAAACAGCGCGTCGAGGCCCTTCAGGTGCTGCGCGCGCTCGTCGTGCCCGGCTACGGCTGGCGCCACCATCCCGCGGCGAAGATGTGGACCGGCTACGAAGAAGCCCTGACCCGCTATGGCTTCGAGGTTTGCGCGGTGTGGTGTGCGTTGGGGGCGGCCGATACGTGCGCGGTGAAGCTTGCCGACGAGTACAGGCGGTCGCTCGGCGGTGCGGAGGTTCGGACGCAGGCGGAGCTGGCGGTCGCTGGTGAGCTGCCGCCGTGGCTGGGTGACGAAGCCCTGCACTGCAGCCATCAGTCGGCGTTGGTGCGCAAGGACCCGGACCATTACCGCGCGCGGTTCCCCGATGTGGCGCCGGATCTGCTGTACGTGTGGCCGCCGTCGGATCGCCCCTCGCGTATGGCTTGAAGCCGCGCCGCCGACTTGCGGTCGGCGGCGCCCGAAGCCTGAGTGGCCTGAACGGGCAGTGTGCGGGAGCTGCCCGCGGCTGGTGGGAACCGAGAGCAGTGCTCTCTTCGATGGGCGATGTACGAGAGCGGTGCTCTCCGTGCCTGCGCCGTCGGAGAGCGGTGCTCTCCGCAGCCGGTAGGGCCCGAGAGCAGTGCTCTCTGCGCCTGGAGTCGACCGAGAGCGGTGCTCTCGGCAATCGGGGCTGTCGGAGAGTGGTGCTCTCTGTGTCCGCACGCGCGGCCGTGGGAGAGCGGTGCTCTCTGTGTCGAAGTTGACTGGCGCCGACTGAGAGCGGTGCTCTCCGCAAGCGGAGTCGCTGGAGAGCGGTGCTCTCTATGTCGAAGCCGACTGGCGTGGGTGGAGAGCAGTGCTCTCTCAGGTCGAGGTCGACCGGCGGGTGCGGAGAGCGCTGCTCTTCGTGGTCGAAGCCGAGCCGGAGCAGGCCGAGAGCAGTGCTCTCTGTTTCGAGGCTGACCAGTGCGGGTCGAGAGCAGTGCTCTCTGTGGCCGAAGTCGACCGGCGTGGAGTGAGAGCGGCGCTCTCTGGGGCGAAGTCAAACCAGGGGCGAGAGCGGTGCTCTCTGGAGCGAAGCCGAACCGGTGTGCGTCGAGAGCGGTGCTCTCTGCGCTGAATTCGGCCGCCGTTGGTGCGAGAGCGGTGCTCTCTGTGGTCTATGGCGCCCGAGGGCAGTGCTCTCTGTGGTCAGCGTGGCCCGTAGCGCAGAGCCGAGGTTGGGCGGGGCCGCTGTCGATGCGCCCCTCCGTGCCGCGCCGACCGAATTGGCACCGGACCTGCGCCCCCGGTGGTCCACCACGCCGGCCCGGCCGACCTTCGGCGGATTTACAACGTTGTACCAACGATGTAAAAGTTGGTCCGCGCTGTTCGCACGCCGTCGAAGGGGTCACCGATGTCCTCGCCTGCACGTGCTCACCTCACCCGTCGCGACCTGCTCCGGCTCGCCGGAGGGACGGCCGCCGCCGTGGCTGCTGCGCTTTGGCTGCCTGGGATGGCCGCCGCCGCGGGGAGCTTCAGTCCGATTCGGCCGCCGGCTACTCCGCTGATCGTGCGGTCGCCCTACCTGTCCACCTGGCAAGCCGCCGACAACCTCGCCGGTACGTGGTCGAGCTTCTGGACCGGTCACATCACCGCACTGTGCGGCCTCGCCCGCATCGACGGCACCGCGTACGTCTTCGCCGGCTCGCCCGCGCTGCCATCCGGGTCCGCGCTCACCCCGATGACGCAGGTCAGCCTGCAGGTCACCGGCACCCGCTCGACGTACGTCCTCACCGGCGGGGGCGTGAACCTCACCGTCACGTTCTTCTCGCCCGTCGACCCCGCGAACCTCCAGCGCCAGTGCGTGCCCTTCGGCTACGTGACCATCCAGGCGACGGCCGTCGACGGGCGGGCGCACGCCGTCGACCTGCACTTCGACACCTCCGCCGAATGGGTGCACGGGGACACCGCCACGCCGGTCACCTGGACCCAGCAGCAATCCGGCGGCTACACGCTGCTCAGCTGCACCCCGGCGACCCCGGGCGTCCTCCAGGAGAACGGCGACCAGGCGAGCTGGGGCCGGCTCGTGCTCGCGGCGCCAACTTCCGGGACCAGCTGGCAGATCGGGCAGGACACCGTCGTGCGCGCCGCTTCGGCGGGGCAGGGCGCCCTGAACAACACCAGCGACACCGCCCAGCCCCGGGCGATCAACGACCGCTGGCCGGTTCTCGCGTTCAACAAGGACCTCGGCACGATCCCGGCCGGCGGCTCCTCGGCCCCGTTCACGCTCTCGATCGGGCACGTCCGCACGCCCGCCGTCCGGTACCTCGGCACCGCGCTCAACCCCTGGTGGACGCACTACTGGGGCAGCTGGCCGGACATGGCCGTCTGGTTCGGCAACGACTACGCGAGCGCGCTGGCCGCCGCGACCGCGATCGACCAGCGGCTGCACGACGACGCCGTCGCCGCGGCGGGTGGCGGGACCACCGGCGAGCACTACGCCGGGATCTGCGCGCTGGCCCTGCGGCAAGCCTTCGGCGGCACCGAGCTGGTCGACCGCGGCGGCGCGCCGTGGGGGTTCCTCAAGGAGATCTCCTCCAACGGCAACATGTCCACAGTGGACGTCACCTACCCGGCGTTCCCCGCCTACCTCTACCTTTCGCCTGCTTATCTGCGGCTGATCCTGGAACCGCTGCTCGACTACGCCGAGCGCGGCGGCTGGCCGATGCAGTTCGCCGAGCACGACCTCGGCACCCACTACCCGGACGCGACCGGGCACAACGACGGCAACGAGGAGAGCATGCCGGTCGAGGAGTCGGCCAACATGCTGATCATGGCCGCCGCCCTCGTCCAGCGGCTGCCGTCGGCGAGCGCGGTCGCCTTCGCGAACACCCACTACCGGATCCTGCGGCAATGGGCCGAATACCTCATCGGCAACACCCTCGACCCCGGCTTCCAGAACCAGACCGACGACTTCACCGGGTTCATCGCGCACAGCGCCAACCTCGCGCTCAAGGGCATCATCGGCGTCGGCGCGATGGGCGTCATCGCGGCCGCGACCGGCAACACCGCCGACGTTCAGCGGTACCGCTCGACGTCGCGGAGCTACCTCAGCCAGTGGGTGACGCTCGCCGAGGACGGCCAGCACCTCAAGCTCGCCTACGACCAGCCCGGCACGTGGAGCTTGAAGTACAACGGCTTCGCCGACCGCGTGCTCGGCCTCGACCTCGTCCCGCTCGGCGTCGCCGCGCAGGAGGCCGCCTGGTACCAGGGCCGCGCGGGCGCGCACGGCGTCCTGCTGGACCCGCGCAACAACTACACGAAGGCCGACTGGGAGCTGTGGACCGCGGCGTGGCTGACCGACCAGCCGAACATCCGGAACACGCTGGTCGAGGGCGTCTACAGCTACGCGAACAGCACGCCGCAGCGGGTGCCGTTCAGCGACTGGTACGTCGTCGCCGACGCGACCCAGCGCGGGTTCCAGGCCCGTCCGGTCGCCGGCGGCTACCTGGCGCTGCTGACCCGGCCGGCGGCGTCGGCGACGGTGTGGCGCAAGCTGCAGAACCAGCGCTCGGGCAAGGTCCTCGCCGTCTCGAACATGTCGCTGGCCGACACCGCCGAGGTCACGCAGTGGTCGGACAACGGCACCGCCGACCACCTCTGGGCCGTGGTCGACAACGGCGACGGCACCGTCCGGATCGTCAACCGCAACAGCGGGAAGGTCCTCGCGGTGCACGACCAGAGCCTCGACGACGGCGCCCACGTCCAGCAGTTCCAGGACAACGGCACCCCGGACCACAACTGGCGGATCGTCGACGCCGGCGGCGGCTGGTCGAAGCTCGTCAACGTCCGCAGCGGCAAGGTCATGGCGGTCGACCAGCAGTCCACGGCGGACGGTGCCCAGGTGACCCAGTGGGCCGACAACGGGACTCCGGACCACCTGTGGCGGTTCGTCTGACGCCGTTTGCGACACTGGCGCCGTGTGCGCCGACCCCATCCGCCGGTTCCTGGCCGAGCAGGACCCGCCGACCCCGTTCCTGGTCGTCGACACCGACGTCGTCGCCGCCCGGGCGCGGGAGGTCCGCGCGGCCTTCCCCGGCGCGCTGATCCGGTACGCGGTGAAGGCCAACCCGGCGCCGCCGGTGCTCGACGCGCTGGTGGCGGCCGGGATCGGCTTCGACGTGGCAGGTCCCGCCGAACTGGCGCTGTGCCTGGAGCGCGGCGCCGCCCCGGCGGACCTCGCCTACGGCAACCCGATCAAGAAGCCGCGGGACATCGCGTTCGCCTTCGAGCGCGGGGTCCGGGAGTTCACTTCGGACGCGCCGGACGACGTCGACCACCTGGGCCGGCACGCGCCGGGCTCGGCCGTGTCGATCCGCGTGGTGCTCGACGGGCCGGACTCGGCGACGCCGTTCGGCCGGAAGTTCGGCTGCGAGCCGGCCGAGGCACTGGACCTGGTGCTGCGCGCGGCCGCGCGCGGGCTGCGGCCCGGGATCGCGTTCCACGTCGGTTCGCAGCAGCCGGACGTCGCCGCCTGGGAGATCGGGATCGCCACGGCGGCGAAGCTGTTCGCCGAGGCCGCGGCCCAGGGGGTCGCGCTGACACGGCTGAACCTCGGCGGCG
>NZ_JAAGNB010000335.1:0-27103 GCF_010550475.1 Amycolatopsis sp. SID8362 | reverse complement strand
CGTGATCGTGCGGCGCCGGAGTTCGGCGCAGGTTTCGGCGGCGGTGTGGTGGTTGCCCGGCGGCGGTGACGCTCTGGTGCGGTGGCCGCGGCAGGCACCGGAGCGGGAGGTGCCTGTCAGCCGGTCGTGATCGTGCGGCGCCAGGGCTCGGCGCAGGTTTCGGAGGCAGCGTGGAGGCCGCCCGGCGGCCGTGACGCTCTGGTGCGGTGACCGCGGCAGGCACCAGAGGGGAAGGTGTCCGTCAGCCGGTCGTGATCGTGCGGCGCCAGAGTTCGGCGCAGGTCTCGGCCGCGGCGTCGAGATCACCCGGCGACCGCGACGCGTGGTAGAAGACGCGTTCGGTCATCCAGCACAGCGCCCGGGCCACCGCGGCCGCGCCGGTGGGGCCGTCGCCGGTGGGCAGGCCCGCGCGGAGCAGGACGCCGGTCATCGCCTCGGCGTACGCGGCGACGGTGTCGTGCCACAGCCGGGCGATCTCGGGCACGGTGGGGGAGAGGTCGACGGCCGCGCGCATCACCGGGCCGTGGTCCCGCCACATCCGCTCGGTCAGCCGCACGGACGCCCGCGCGGTCTCTTCGGGGTCGGCGCCGGCGTCCACCGAAGCGGCGTCCTGGCCGAGCACGGCGACGGTGCGCGCCACCAGCGCGGTCAGGACTTCCTGTTTGGACCCGAAGTAGAAGTACAGCGACCCCCGTGAGATCCCGGCGCCCTTGGCGATGGTCTCCACGGTCATCGGCTCGACGTGCTCGCGGTCGAGGAGGGCTTCGGCGGTGTCGAGGATCGCCTGTTCCCGCAGGTCGCCCTTGCGCGGTGCGTCCCGCCGCTTGCGCGTCGTGGCCATCGGGCGATCCTAGTTCGCGTCGAGCCGGTGCCCGTCGGGGAAGTCGGTCGAGCGGGACAGCTCCGCCCACTTCCCGATTTCGGCGTCGACCGCCGAACGGCCCGCGGCGACCAGGCGCAGCGCGTCGGAGCCCAGCACCAGGTGGGACGGGGGCTCCGGGGACTCGATGACGGCGAGGACGGCCGCGGCCGCTTTGGCCGGATCGCCGAGCTGGTTGCCGCTGGCCGCTTGGCGGGCCGCGCGGATCGGCCCGAACAGCTCGTCGTAGTCGGGAACGGACCGTTCGGTGCGCACCATCGAGCGGCCGGCCCAGTCGGTCCGGAACGAGCCCGGCTCGATCAGCGTGACATGCACGCCGAAGCCGGCGACCTCCTTGCCGACGGTTTCGAGGATCCCCTCCACGGCGTACTTGCTGCCGCAGTAGAACGCCAGCCCGGGCACGGTCATCAGCCCGCCCATGGAGCTGACGGCGAAGACGTGCCCGGACCGGCGCCGCCGCATGAAGGGCAGCACGGCCTGCACGGTCGCGGCGACACCGAAGACGTTGGTGGCGAACTGGGCGCGCAGCTCGGCGAGCGGCGACTCCTCGAAGACCCCTTCGTGCCCGTAACCGGCATTGGCGATGAGCACGTCGATCGCGCCGACGCCGGCTTCGACGTCCCGCACGAGCGCGAACACGGCTTCGTCATCGGTGACGTCGAGCAGCCGGGCGTGGGCGCGGCCGGGTGCGAGGGCTTCGAAGGCGGCGAGGTCGTCCTCGCGGCGCACGGTGCCCACGACGGTGTGCCCGGCCTCGAGCGCGCCCCGTGCGAAGGCGCGGCCGAGGCCGCTGCTGACACCGGTGATGAGGAAGGTCTTGCTGGACATGCGCGGCTCCTGTTCCGGGGTTCGACCCCGTCGAGCCTACGCCGCGTAGATTAAAATCTGCACAGTGTCGAAAATCTCGGCGGGGTCAGCCGAGCGCGGCGTCCAGCGAGCGCGACGGCACCGCGTCCAGCGCCGCCAGCGTCTCCGCGTCCAGGACCACCGACCCCGCCGCGATGTTCGCCTCCAGGTGCTCGACGCTCGCCGTGCCCGGGATGAGGTGGACGTTCGGCGCGTGGTGCAGCAGCCAGGCCAGCCCGATCTGCGCCGGGGTCACGTCCAGCGCCGCCGCCGCGGCCTGGACCGCCGGCTCGTCGGTCACCTTCGGCAGGCCCGGGAACGCGCCGCCGAGCGGGAAGAACGGAACCCACGCGATGTCCTCCGCCTCGCACAGCCGGAGCATCTCCTCGTCGTCGCGGGCGACCAGGCTGTAGGCGTTCTGCACGCACGCGATACCCGCCGGCAGGGCGCGCCGCAGCGTGTCGAGGCCGACGCTGCTCAGGCCGATCGCGCCGATCTTGCCCTCGTCGCGCAGTGCCGTCAGTACCGCCAGCTGGTCGTCGACGTCGACCAGCTGGTCGCCCTCGGCCAGCAGGCCCGGCCGGAGCTCCGCGCGGCGCAGGTTGACCAGCGCGACGCGCTCGGTGCCGAGCGTCCGGAGGTTGTCCTCGACGCTCGCCCGCAGCTCTTCGGGCCGCTGGGCGAGGCGGAGCGGGATCGGGCCACCCGGGTCCGGGTCGGCGCCGACCTTGGTGGCGATCAGGACGTCGTCGCCCGCCGCCTCGCGGATGACGTCGTTGACGAAGCCGTTGCCGTAGAACTCGGCCGTGTCGACGTGGTCGACGCCCAGGTCCAGGGCCCGGCGCAGCAGGGCGACGGCGGCGGGCCGGTCGTCGTGGAGGCGTTCGAGCTGCATCGCGCCGAACCCGACGCGGGCGACGGTGCGGCCGGCTAGCTGGCTGGAAGACATGGCTGTCCCGCTTTCGTGCGATGATGGTGAAGCGGAGGAGCCTCCGCTAACCCGACCGTAGCACAACCGGAGGGACCTCCGTTTTGCCTTCGTCCGAAACCGGGCGCCCGGTGCGCGCCGACGCGCGCCGCAACCGCGAGAAGCTCGTCGAGGTCGCGCGCGCCGCGTTCGCCACCGACGGCGCCGTCGCGCTCGAGACCATCGCCCGCGAGGCCGGCGTCGGGATCGGGACGCTCTACCGGCACTTCCCGACCCGTGAAGCGCTCGTCGAAGCCGTCTACGCGGCCGAGCTCGACGACGTCACCGCCAGCGCCCCGGCCCTGCTCGAACAGCACCCGCCCGAGGTCGCCCTGCGTGCGTGGATGGACCGCTACGCCGCTTTCTTCGCGACCAAGCTGGGCATGGCCGACACCCTCCGCGTCAGCCTCGGGACCGGGCGCATCGTCACGGCGGAGACCCGGCGTCGCATCGTCGCGGCGATCGGCGCGATCCTCGAAGCCGGCGCGGCGGCGGGCACCCTGCGCGCCGACGCCGACCCCGAGGACGTGACCTTCGTGCTGCTGGGCGTGTTCCTCTCGGCCGGGCACGAGCCGGAGCGGATCGGACGGCTGCTGGACCTCGTGGCGGACGCCGTGCGGCCGTGAGTCACTCCGGGCGGATCGGCAGCTCCGCGTCGTCGCGCAGGAACAGCGGGATCCGGTCCGCCGGCGCCGGCACCTCGGCGGAAGTCCCGCCCTCGTAACGGTTCCCGGTCACCGCGTCCGTCCACACGGCACCGGACGGCAGGTACACCTCGCGGCGCGTGACGCCCGCTTCGAGCACCGGCGCGACCAGGAGATCCGGGCCCAGCAGGAAGGCGTCCTCGACCGCCCAGCACGCCGGGTCGGCCGGGAAGTCGACGAACAGCGGCCGCATCGGGGGGACACCCTGTTCGTGCGCCACCCGCATCTGCGCCATCAGGTACGGCCGCAGCCGCTCCCGCAGCCGCAGCGACGCCGTGATGGCGTCGTACGCCGAGTCCCCGTACGACCAGACCTCGTTGGGGCCGCCGGTCATGTCCGGCCCGAACGGCGGCCGCGGGTCGCGGAAGCCGTGCAGGCGGAACAGCGGGCAGCACACGCCGTACTGGAACCACCGCACCATCAGCTCGCGGTACTCCGGCGACGCCGGGTCGCCGCCGTGGAAACCGCCGATGTCCGTGGTCCACCACGGGATCCCGGCCACGGCGACGTTCAGCCCGGCCCGGACCTGCGCCCGCAGCGACGCCCACGTCGCCGCGACGTCACCCGACCAGAGCGCGGCCCCGTACCGCTGGCTGCCCGCCCACGCCGAGCGGGACAGCAGCACCACTTCGTCGTCGCCCTCGGCGCGGATGCCGTCGTGGAACGCCTGCGCGTTCGCCTGCGGGTAGAGGTTGAACACCTCCGCGCCCGGACCAGCGTGGAAGCCGAGGTTGTGCGGGTGCCCGGGCTGGATCTCCGGCTCGTCGCCGTCCAGCCACCACGCGCGCACGCCGAGGTCGTAGTAGTTCTCCTTGACCTTGCTCCAGACGAACCGCCGCGCCGCCGGATTGGTCGCGTCGTAGAACGCGACCGGCATCTCGACGTCGAACCCCTTGTCCTTCCACGGCGCGTGCGCCGGGACCCCGCTCTCCGCGGCGACCAGCAGGCCCTTCTCGTGCAGCTCCTGGTAGTTCTCCGAAAGCGGGCTGACCGACGGCCACACCGACACCATCAGCTTGACGCCGAGCCCGTCCAGCTCCCGGATCATCCCGGCCGGGTCCGGCCACTCGGCCGGGTCGAACCGCCAGTCGCCGAGGTGCGTCCAGTGGAAGAAGTCCGCCACGATCACCGACAGCGGCAGCCCCCGCGCGTGGTACTCGCGCGCGACTGACAACAGCTCCTCCTGCGTCTGGTAGCGCAGCTTCGACTGCCAGAACCCGCTCGCCCACTCGGGCAGCATCGGCGGGTGCCCGGTCGCGTCGGCGTAGTGGCCCAGGATCTGGCGCGGGCCGTCGCCGGTGGTGATCCAGTAGTCGAGCTGGCGGGCGTCGTCGGCGACCCAGCGGGTGCCGTTGGCGGCCAGCTCGACCCGCCCGACGGCCGGGCTGTTCCAGAGGAACCCGTAGCCGCGGCTGGAGAGCAGGAACGGCACCGACACCTCGGCGTTGCGCTGCACCAGGTCCAGGACCAGGCCCTTCTGGTCGAGCCGGCCGTGCGTGTGCTGCCCGAGCCCGTAGAAGCGCTCGCCGTCGTAGGCGGCGAACCGCTGTTCGAGCCGGCCGTAGCCGTTGCGCGACGGCATGAACAGCCGCGCGCCGGGCCACCAGAAGTGCGCCCGCTGCTCGGAAAGCAGCTCCTCGCCGGTGTCCGTGCGGACGAACTTCAGCTGCGCGTCGATGCCGGTGTCGGTGTCGGCGATCTCCACGATCGCGGTGAGCGCGCCGTTGACGACGCGGCCGGTGCGCCCGTCGGCCGTGGCGGTCGCGGCGGACGGCTTCGCGGGCAGCAGCGCGCCCGGCACGTCATCGAGGATCCGGTGGCGCCCGGCGCGCACGCGCAGGCTCCCGTCGCCCCACGGCTCGACGCGCAGCACCTCGTGCCGCACGCGCACTTCCAGCGAGCGGCCGTCTTCGGTCGTGGCGATCAAGCGCTCTCCTTAGTCTTTGACGGCGCCGCTGGTGAGCCCGGCGACGACGTACCGCTGGGCGACGACGAGCAGGACGGCCGCGGGGATCGCGGCGAGGACGGCGGTGGCCATGATCCCGTTCCAGTCGGCGGACTGGTTGCCGACGAACCGGTAGATGCCCACGGTGATCGGTTCGAACGACTGGCCGGTGGTGAGGGTGACGGCGAACAGGAAGTCCGCCCAGGCGAACAGGAACGAGAACAGGCCGGCGGTGACCAGCGCGTTGCGGCTGACCGGGACGATGATCGAGAAGAACGTCCGCCAGTACCCGGCGCCGTCCACTCTGGACGCTTCGGTCAGCTCCTTCGGCACCGAGATCATGAAGGCCCGCAGCAGGAGCACGGCGAACGGGATGGTCGCGGTGGAGTCGGCCAGCACGAGCCCGAGGTAGTTGTCGATCAGCCCCAGGTTGCTGAACACGGTGTAGAGCGCGTTCGCCATCACGATGCCCGGGATCATCTGCACGATGAGCAGCACGAACACCAGCACCGGACCGCCGCGCACCTTCAGCTGCGCCAGCGCGTACGACGCCGGCGCGGCGATCACCAGCGAAACGAGCACCGTGCCGAGCGCGACGACCACGCTGGACAGCAGGTTCGGCCCCTGGGTGGACAGCGCCTTGCGATAGCCGTCCAGGGTCCCGCCGACCGGGAAGAACGCCGGGTCCGGGCGCAGCAGCGCGCCGCTGGGCTGCAGGGACGCGTTGACCATCCAGTACAGCGGGAACAGCAGCACCGCGACGATCAGCACGCCGATGACCGTCCGGGCCTTCACGCCGCCGCCTCGGCCAGGGTGGCCTTCGCCGAGCGCAGGTACAGCAGCCCGAACACCGTCGCCACCAGGATGAGGACGTTGCCGACCGCGGCGCCCTGCCCGAACGCGAAGTCCTGGAACGACAGCCGGTAGGACCACGTCGTCAGCGTCTGGGTCGCGTTGGCCGGCCCGCCGCCGGTGACCACCATGATCACGTCGAACACCTTGATCGTGTAGACCAGCCCGAGCATGAGCACGATCCCGGTGACCGGCCGCAGCAGTGGCCAGGTGATGTGCCGGAACCGTTGCCAGGCACCGGCGCCGTCCAGTGACGCGGCTTCGTAGAGCGACGCGGGGATCGCGCGCAGCCCGCCGTGCAGGATCACCAGGTTGAACGGGATGCCGATCCAGATGTTGGTGAGGACGACCGCCGGCAGCGCCCAGCCGGTGCTGCTCAGCCACGGCACCGCGTCGAGGCCGAAGAACCGCAGCGCCGCGTTGAGCACGCCGTGGTCCTGGTCGAACATCCAGCGCCAGACCGCGCCGCTGACCACCAGCGGCAGCAGCCAGGGGAGCAGGAGCAGGGACCGCAGCAGCGCGCTGCCGAGGAAGCGCCCGTTGAAGAACACCGCGAGCGCCAGCCCGATGCCGAACTGGAAGACGAGCGACCCGGCGGTGAACAGGACCGTGTTCACCACCGCCGTCGAGAACAGCGGGTTGCCGAACACAGCGGCGTAGTTGGCGACGCCGACGAAAGGTGCTTCGCCGGTGTAGAACGACTTCACCGTGTAGTCCTGCGTGCTCATCACGACGTTCGCGGCCAGCGGGTAGCCGAAGAACACGACGACGTAGCCGAGCGCGGGCAGCAGGAACAGCCACGCGGCGAACCGGTTGTCCCGCCGGGTTTTGCGGCCGGCACGAGGCGGTGCGCTGACGGCCGGGGCGACCAGGGTCACGACCCGCTCGCCTGCTGGGCGGCCTTGAGGGCCTGGTCGGCGGGCAGCTTCCCGGTCAGCGCCGCCTGGACGGCATCGGCCAGAGCCTGCGAGACCTTCGGGTACTTCTCGCCGAGTTCCGCGGTCCGGGAGCGGGCGGTGCCGACCTCGTCGACGAACGCCTGCATCGCGGGCTGCTCGGTCCCGAACTTCGCCGCGGTGGCCGTCTTCGACGGGATGTACGCGTGCGCCTTGCTCCACTCGAGCATCGTCGGTTCCGACAGGATGCAGGAGAGCACCTTGCCGGCGGCCTGCTGGGTGGGACCGCCGGTGACCGGCACGGCACCGACCTCGCCGCCGAGGGCGACCACCGGCTTGGCACCCGCCTGCGGCACCGGGATCGGCACGACGCCGTAGTGCAGGGACTGCTGCTCGTCGAGCCGGGCCAGGTTCCACGACCCGTTGACCATCATCGCCGCGTTGCCCGCGACGAACTGGTCGGCGACGTCGTTCTGGTTCCAGGTCACGACGGACTTCGACGCCGACCCGGAATTGACGAGGTCGGTGACGTATTGAAGCGCTTTCACGGACTGCGCGGAGTCCAATTGGGACAGTTCGGCGCCGTTGCTCCAGAAGAACGGCAGGAACTGCCAGGTGCCCTCCTCGGAGGGGATGGCGGAGAAGGCGAGCCCGTACTTGCCGTCCTTGGTCAGCTTGGCCGCGGCGGCCTTCAGCTCGTCCCAGGTCTTCGGCGGCTGGACACCGGCCGCGGCGAGGAGGTCCTTGTTGTAGATCAGCGCGAGCCCGTTGACGCCGGGCGCCACGCCGTACACCTTGTCCTGGTAGGTGCCGGCCTTGACGATGCTCTCGTAGTAGCCGTCGGTGGTGATGCCGTAGTCGGCCAGCGGGGTCAGCGCGCCGGTGGCGGCGACCTGCTGCAGCGTCGGGTTGTCGGTGAACAGCAGGTCCGGCAGCGTCTTCGAGCTGGCGCCCTGCAGGACCTTCGGCAGCATCTGGTTGGTCGGCACCTTCTGCCGTTCGATCTTGATGCCGGTCTGGCTGGCGCACGTGTCGAGGATCTTCTGCCACGCGGCGGATCCCTGCTCGTCGGAGTAGTAGTCGAGTTCGGTGATCGAGCCGGCCGGCTGGGCGCCGGCCGGGGCCGTGGGCGCGGGACTGGGGCTGCACGCGGCCAGGAGCACGGCACCCGCGGTCAGCATGAGGGCGCGACGGGCTACGGACATGGCGATTCTCCTTCGGCGGTGGAGCAGAACCAGATCAGCGCGGCGCGGAAGTGCTCTCGCGCCGGGTGAGGCGGGGCCCGAGCAGCCGGACCTCCGGGGTGGTGTGGCCGGCGAGCCGGCGCATCGTCATCTCAACGGCCTGCGTGCCGACCTCCTCGGCCGGGATGGCCACGTTGGTCAGCGCGACGGCGTGCTGTTCGGCCATGCTGTCCGGGCAGACCGCGATGACCGAGATGTCCTCGGGCACGCGCAGGCCGCGGTGGCGCAGGTCCGCCAGCAGGCCGGGCAGGACGGCCTCGTTGTGCACGACCAGGCCCGTCAGGTCCGGGTCGGCGGCGAGCAGGTCGTCCAGGCAGGCGCTCACCGCTTCGTAGGAGTGGGCGCACGGCCGGTTCGCGGCCCGCACCTCACGCGTCTTCGCCGCTTCGTCGAAGCCGCGCAGGAACCGGGTCGCGTAGCTCGTCCCGCGCCGGTAGACCGCGGGGGAGGGGCCGATCAGCCCGATCGAGCGGTGCCCGAGCTCGGCCAGGTGCGCGACGCACGCCGAGGCGGCGGCGGTGAAGTCGAGGTCGACGCAGCTCAGCCCGGCCGGGTGGTCGGGCACGCCGATGAGCACCACCGGCAGGTCGAGCGCGAGCAGCATCGGCACCCGCGGGTCGGCGGTCTCGACGTCCATCACCATCAGCGCGTCGGCGATCGCCGAGGACGCCACCCGCTGCAGCGCGGCCGGTCCCTCGTCCTTGGTGAGCAGCAGGAGATCGTGGTCGTGCGCGCGGGCCGCGGTGACCGCCGAGGCGACGAACTCCATCACCACGGCGACGTTGAGGTCGGTCCGCAGCGGGACGACGAGCGCGAGCACGTTCGTCTTGCTGCTGGCCAAGGCCCGCGCCCCGGCGTGCGGGTGGTAGCCGAGCTTGCGGATGCTGTCCTCGACCAGCCGCCGGGTCTTCGGCGAGATCGAGCGCTTGCCGCTGATCACGTACGACACCGTGCTGGGGGCCACTCCCGCCGCGCTCGCGACGTCGTTGATCGTGACCACGGGCGGCCTCCTGGGGACGGGGCGGGAGATCATTGTCGAAGCGCATCGACGATGGCACGAAGGTAAGCGACACCCGGCGGAAACACAAGCGTGATTCGCGATTGCCCGCAATTCGATTCCCATTCGACGACGGTGTTCTTCGTCGAAACTGTCGAACGCCGCTGATGACGGTTCTTTGCGCAGCTCAGCGGCCAGATTCGGGCGTCGCGCCGGAGTCGCTGGGAGCGCGCCCAGCACCTCTTGACCTTCTCGTCGCCCGGCTGTAATAGTCGTCCGCATCCCACCCTCGACGCGAATGTTCCGCGCCGCGCCGTCGAAACGATTCGACGAAACCGGAGGCCGTCCGTGCGCCTGTCCCCGTTCCGCCGCGCCCTCGTCCCGGTGGTCACCGCGACCCTGCTGCTGGCCCCGTCGCCGGCGCTCGCGGCGCCGCCACCGCCGTTCCGCGACCCGGCGCTGCCGGTGGCCGCGCGGATCGACGACCTGCTGTCCCGGTTGACGCCCGACGAGAAGATCTCGCTGCTGCACCAGTACCAGCCCGCCATCCCGCGCCTCGGCATCGGCGTGTTCAAGACCGGCACCGAAGCCCTGCACGGCGTCGCGTGGTCGACGGACTACGACAACAACGGCGCGGTCGTGAAGGCGGACGGCACCGTGTTCCCGCAGGCGATCG
Organism: Amycolatopsis sp. SID8362; assembly: GCF_010550475.1. NCBI lineage: Bacteria > Bacillati > Actinomycetota > Actinomycetes > Pseudonocardiales > Pseudonocardiaceae > Amycolatopsis > Amycolatopsis sp. SID8362. The sequence goes on along the minus strand of NZ_JAAGNB010000335.1, from coordinate 17,096 downwards.
GCCTGGCCTCGACGTGGGACCCGGCGCTGGTCAAGCAGGTCGGCTCGGCGGTCGGGCAGGAGGCGCGCGGCTTCAACGCGCGGAACCCGACCCTGTGGGGCCTCAACCTGTGGGCGCCGGTCGTCAACCTGCTGCGCGACCCGCGCTGGGGCCGCAACGAAGAGGGCTATTCCGAGGACCCGCACCTCACCGGCGCGCTCGCGACCGCGTACGGCCGCGGCATCCAGGGCGACGACCCGCGCTACCTGCAGGCCGCCCCGACGTTGAAGCACTACCTGGCCTACAACAACGAGGTCACCCGCGACACCAGCAACTCCTCGGTACCGCCGAAGATCCTGCACGACTACGACGAGCAGGCGTTCAAGATCCCGCTGGAAGCCGGCGCGGCCAACGCCGTCATGCCGTCGTACAACCTGGTCAACGGGCGCCCGAACACCGTGAGCCCGGACCTCGGCGGCGCGCTGCGGAAGTGGGCGCCCCAGGACATCGCCGTCGTCAGCGACGCCGGCGCACCGTCCAACCTGGTCAACTCCGAGAAGTACTACGCCACCAAGGCCGAAGCGGACGCGGCGGCGATCAAGGCGGGGCTCGACAGCTTCACCGACAACGACACCAACGGCTCGATCACCGTCGCCGCGGTCAAGGAGGCGCTCGAGCGCGGGCTGCTGACCATGGCCGACGTCGAAAAGGCCGACCGCCACCTGCTTTCGCTGCGGTTCCGGCTCGGCGAGTTCGACCCGCCCGGCCGCAACCCGTACGCGAAGATCACCCCCGCGGTGATCAACTCCCCGGCGCACCAGGCGCTCGCCCGCAAGGCCGCCGACGAGCAGGTCGTCCTGCTGCGCAACAACGGGAACGCGCTGCCGCTGGCCGCGGCGAAGAAGGTCGCGGTCGTCGGCCCGCTTTCGGACACGCTGTACGAGGACTGGTACAGCGGCGCGATGCCCTACCGCGTGACGCCGAAGCAGGCCATCGCCGAGCGGGCCGCGGTGACGTCGTCCGAAGGCGTCGACCGCGTCGCGCTCAAGGACCTCGCGACGGGCCGCTACCTGACGGCCCCGGCGACGGCGGGCAAGGTGACGGCGGGCGCGACCACCGCGGGCACCGCGGAGTCGTTCGACGTCTACGACTGGGGCGCGGGCAAGAACACCCTGCGCGCCGCCGCGAACGGCAAGTTCCTGAGCTACTCGGGCGGCGCGCTGGTGAACGACGCCGACCAGCCGTCGGGGTGGTTCGTGCAGCAGCAGCTGAAGCTCGACCCGCAGCCGGACGGCAGCTACGTCCTGGAGTACGCGGGCAACGAGGTGACCGAGCCGTGGTTCGGCCCGAACCGGTTCGCGGTCGTCGGGGCCGACGGGGCGCTGACGATCTCCGCCCCGGACGCCGCGCACGCCACCAAGTTCGGCCGCGAGGTGCTGCGCAGCGGCATCGCCGAGGCGGTCGACGCGGCCCGCGGCGCGGACACGGCCGTCGTCGTGGTGGGCAGCATGCCGTTCATCAACGGCCGCGAGGCGAACGACCGGACGAGCACCGAGCTGGCGCCCGCCCAGCGCGCGCTGATCGAAGCGGTCGCGAAGGCCAACCCGCACACCGTGGTCGTGGTCGAGAACAGCTACCCGACAACTGGCTGGGACACGCTGTCCGTGCCGGGGATCGTGTGGACCAGCCACGCCGGCCAGGAGACCGGCCACGCGGTGGCGGACGTGCTGTTCGGCGACGTCGACCCGGGCGGACGGCTGACGCAGACGTGGTACGCCTCGGACGAGGGGCTGCCGAGCATCCTCGACTACGACATCTCCAAGACCGGGATGACGTACCAGTACTACCGCGGGAAGCCGTTGTACCCCTTCGGGTACGGCCTGAGCTACACGAGCTTCCGGTACGGCACCCCGCGTGCTTCGCTCGCGGGTTCGGCGGTGCGGGTGAGCGTCGACGTGACGAACACCGGCACGCGTTCCGGTACCGATGTCGTCCAGCTGTACTCGAAGGACTCGGGCGTGCAGCGGCTGCGGGACTTCGAGCGGGTCACGCTTTCCCCGCACCAGACACGCACGATCCAGTTCTCGGTCCCGGTGGCGGACCTGGCGGCGTGGGACGTCTCGCGGGGCCGTTCGGTGGTGGCGGCCGGGGTCCGCGAGTTCTCGGTGGGCCGCAATGCTGTTGACCTTTCGGCGGCGCAGCGGGTGTACGTGCCGGGGGAGCGGACGCTGCCCCGTGACCTGAGCCGTACGACGCCGGCGGAGAACTTCGACGACTACTCCGGTGTTTCCCTGACGGACACGGCGAAGACGTCGGGCACCTCGGTGGCGGCCGTGGCCGGGAGCTGGGTGTCCTACCGGGACGTCGCGTTGAACGGCCCGGCGCGGTTCTCGGCGTCGCTGTCCACAGTGGAGCCTGCGCGAGTCACGGTCCGCCTGGATTCCCCGACCGGTCCGGTCCTGGGCACGGCGCAGGTGCCGTCCACGGGTGATCGTTACGCGTACACGACGGTGACCGCCGCGCTGGCCGAGGTGACCGGCCGCCACGACGTGTACCTGACGTTCGACGGACCGGTCAACCTGGCGACGTTCTCCCTGCGGTGATCAGGGTTTCCGGCCCACCCCGGCGTACGGCAGCGCGTTGATCGCCGGGTCGTCCGACATGTCCCCCGCGCCCTCCGGCTTCCACATCGCGCAGCCGACCACGCCGGGGTCCACCACTTCGAAGCCGTCGAAGAAGGCGAGGACCTCGTCGTGGGTGCGGGGGACCGGCTGGTTCTGCTGGTCCTGGTTGCTCCGGTACATCTCGACCGCCTCGTCGAGGCGCTGGGACTCCGAGTCCGCCGCGACGTGCGTGACGGCCAGGAAGCTGCCCGGGGCGAGGCGGTCGCGGTAGCGGGCGAGGATGCTCGCCGGGTCCCACGAGTCCGGGACGAAGTGCAGCAGCAGCAACATGAACACCGCGACCGGCTCGTCGAGGTCGAGCAGCTTGCCCGCGCCGTCGAAGACGTCGTTGACGTCGCGCAGGTCCGCCTGCAGCACGAGGCAGTTGTCGTTGTCCTGCAGCAGCAGTTCGCTGTGCGCGACCGCGACGGACTCGCGGTCGACGTACACCACCCGGCACGACGGGTCGGCCTGCTGGACGATCTCGTGCAGGTTGCCCACCGTCGGGATGCCGGAGCCGATGTCGAGGAACTGCCGCACGCCCTGGCCGACCAGGTAGCGCGCCGCGCGGCGCAGGAACGCGCGGTTGAGGCGGGCCGCGTCGCGGACGCCCGGCATGATCTTGAGGATCTGCTCGCCGAGGGCGCGGTCCGCGGCGAAGTTGTGGTCGCCGTCGAGCCAGAAGTCGTACACCCGCGCCGGGTTCGGCACCGAGGTGTCGATCTCCGGCGGTACCCAGCTCAGTTCCCCGGTCACAGGACCTCCCACCCTCGCGGACTCCGGAGCCGCGGAGTCTAGCGTTAAGCTGGCGCGGTCACGAGGGAGACGAGGCCATGACGAACGTCCCCGGTCGCTGGCCCGTGCTCGGCCACACCGTCCCGCTGCTGCGCGACCCGCTGAAACTCTTCACTTCCCTGCCCGCGCACGGAGAAGTCGTCAAACTCCACCTCGGCCCGCTGCCGGTCCACGTCGTCACCACGCCGGAGCTGGCCTGGCAGGTGCTCGCCACCGACGCCGACAAGTTCGACAAGGGCCTGGTCTTCGACAAGATGCGCCCGCTGTTCGGCGACGGGCTCGCCACGTCCAACGGCGAGCTGAACCGCCGCCAGCGCCGCCTCGTCATGCCCGCGTTCGGCCGCACCCGGATCGCGGGCTACGCCGAAACCACCATGACGAAGCTGGCCGACGAGCTGACGAAGTCCTGGCAGCCCGGCGAAGTCGTCGAGTTCGACCAGCGCATGCAGGATCTCGTGCTGACCATCGCCGGGCAGACGCTGTTCTCCACCGCGCTCGGCGACGAAGCGCTGTCGGAGATCCAGCGCTCGATCCCGGTCATGCTCAAGTACGTGCTGGTCCGGGCCTTCTCGCCGAAGTTCGTGGAGCGCCTGCCGATCCCGCCGAACCGCAAGTTCGACGCCGCGGCCGCGCGCCTGCGGGACGTCATCGGCGAAACCGTCGTCGCCGCCCGCGAACAGGGCGCGGACCACGGCGACCTGCTCTCGATGCTGCTGCTGGCCCGCGACGAGGACACCGGCGAGGGCATGTCCGACCGCCAGGTGCACGACGAGGTCATCACGATCCTCACCACCGGCGCGGAAACCACCGCCGTGGCGCTGGCCTGGTTCTTCCACGAGCTGGGGCAGCACCCGGAAGTCGAACGGCGCTTCCACGCGGAGGTCGACGACGTCCTCGGGGGCCGGGCCGCGCGGTTCGAAGACCTGCCGGACCTGGTGTACACGCACCAGATCGTCAACGAGATCGTCCGCCGCACCCCGCCGCTGATCCTGATGCGCCGCGCCCGCGAGGACGTCGAGCTCGGCGGGGTCCGGATCCCGGCCGGCACCGAGGTCGCGGTCAGCCAGCACACGCTGCACCGGGACCCGCGCTGGTTCCCGGACCCGGACCGCTTCGACCCGGACCGCTGGACCCCCGGCCACACCGCGGAACTGCCGAAGGGCGCGTACATCCCGTTCGGCGCGGGCGCCCGGTTGTGCCCGGGGCACGTGTTCGCGCCGACGGAGATCGGCATCGTGGCCGCGACCATCGGAGCGCGCTGGCGCCTGGTCCCGGTGCCGGGCAAGAAGGTGTACGCGCAGCTCAAGGCGACGATGCAGCCGAACCGCCTGCCGATGACGCCGGTGCCGCGAACCTGACGGTGCCGGTTCCACTACCGGGTGTAGTGTTCTCGGGTCCGAACGGCCCGCCCCATCCGGAGGAGTACGGCGTGAGACTGCCGGTCAAGCTGACGTCCGCGTTGTGCGCCTGCGGCGTCCTGCTCGCCTCGCTGACCGCCGCGGTCCCCGCCGAGGCCGCCGCGATCTCGTGCACCGACACGGATCTGCCGGTCACCGGGCCCGGTCTGCCGTCGCTGGTGCCGGGCGCGCCCGCGACCGTGCACGGCAGGCTGTGCCTGCCCGCCGGCGAGGCGCCGGACACCGTCCAGCTGCTCGTGCACGGCGGGACCTACAACAGCGCGTACTGGGACCTGCCCTACGACCCGCAGCGGTACTCCTACCAGCGCGACATGGCCGCCCACGGCTACGCGACGTTCGCCGCGGACCAGCTCGGCGCCGGGCGCAGCAGCCACCCGCTGAGCCTGCCGCTGTCGGTCTGGGCCGCGGCCGAGTCGATGCACGAGGTGGTCGGGCACCTGCGCGCCGGCCGCGTGGGCGGGACACCGTTCGCGAAGGTGGTCATCGTCGGGCACTCGGTCGGGTCCGGGGTCGTCGCCGTGGAGGCGTCGACCTACCACGACGTCGACGGCGTGGTGCTCACCGGCATCACGCACCTGCCCGCGCTGCCGGTGCTCGCGCTCGGCGCGGCCCTCGGCCTGCAGCCTGCCCTGCTGGACGGCCGGCTCGGGCAGCTCGGCAGCGATCCGCTCTACTTCACGACGAAGCCGGGCGCGCGTGCCGGGCTGTTCTACGCCGACGGCGACGCCGACCCGGCGGTGGTCGCGGCGGACGAAGCCACCAAGGACCAGGTTTCGGTGCCCGGGATGGGCACGGTCGCGCTGTTCGGGATCGTGCTTCCGGCGACGAAGGGAATTACCGCACCGGTTTTGCAGGTGGTGGGGGAAAAGGACGTGCTTTTCTGCGGCCTGCTCGCCCTGCGTGACTGCGCCCACCCCGATGTGTTGCGCGCGCAGGAAGCGCCGTATTACCCCGATTCGTCGAAGTTGTCGATGTACGTCCTCCCGGGTGCGGGTCATTCCGTTGCGTTGCACGAAAACGCCGCGGATTACCGCACTGCCACCCGTTCGTGGTTGCAGGATGACCTGGGGATCGCTCCGCAGGGTTATCACTCGATTGGATGAATGCTGTTTCGTGCGCCGGACGCCTTTTCGCGCCAAGATAAATCGGCCCACCGACCGGAGTGCGTCCGTCGAACCCAGGACAGGCTGAGGTGACTGCTCCCCAACCCCGTGGTGACCACCCGCGGCAGAAGCCGTCCGCCGAACGAGCGGCGCGGCGGCTCGGCACGCTCGCGCGCAAGTGGAGCTACCTGATCAGCACCACGGCGTACCTGCCGCACACGCCGGAGGAGATCGAGCGTGAACTGGGTGACCTCGTCACCACGCTCTTCGACGCCGTCGCCGCCGACCCGCCGGACCTCGACGCGGCCGCGACCGCGGGCGGCAGGCTCGTCGAGCTGCGCTGCGTCGGCACGGACAGCTTGCGCCGCAGCCTGGAGGTGCTCGGCAAGGCCCTGGTGCGCGAGCCGGAACTGCACCGCGTCGACGGCCTCGCCGAGCGGGTCGTCCTCGTGCTCGGGGCGCTGAGCGCGGGGTACGGCGAGATGCTGCGGGAGGACATCCAGAAGCGCCAGGAGGGCTTGAGCCGCGCGTTGCTGAAGGTGGAGCAGGAGACGCGGCAGAAGCAGGTCATCACGCGCGCGCAGTTCGAAGAGGTCTTCGCCGGCTCGGCCAGCGGCGTCGCGCTCACCGAGCTCGACGGCCGCGTGCTGCGGGCCAACGCGGCGCTCGCCAAGACGCTCAACCGCACGCCGGCCGAGATCGGCGCGCTGAGCCTGTTCGACCTGGTGCACCCCGAGGACGTCGAGCAGTTGCGCGACGGCTACCGCGACCTCGTGGCGGGCAAGCTGCACCGGCTGCGCACCGGACGGCGGCTGGTCGGCAAGGACGGCGAACCGATGTGGGCCACGTTCGCGGCGTCGGTCATCCGCGACGCCGTCGGCGCGCCCCGGCAGCTGCTCACGATCGTCGACGACGACACCGAGGTCTCGCTGCTGCAGCGGCGGCTGTCGCACCAGGCCCTGCACGACGTCCTCACCGGGCTGCCGAACCGCCAGTTCTTCAGCACCCGCCTGGAAACCCTGCTCCGCGACGCCGACCCGGCCCGCGGGGTCACGCTGTTCCACCTCGACCTCGACGGCTTCTCCCGGATCAACGGCGGCCTCGGCCAGGAGCTCGGCGACCGCGTGCTGCGCGGGGTCGCGGCGAAGCTCAAGACGATCTTCGACGGCGAGAAGGCGCTCGTCGCGCGGCTCGGCGGCGACGAGTTCGGCGTGCTGGTGCAGAACGGCGCGGAGACGCCGGGCGTGCTGCCGCTGGTCCGCCGCATCACCCACGAGCTGGCGGAGCCGGAGTACGTCGACGGACGGCGCGGGGTGGCGGTGTCGGCCGCCATCGGCGTCGTGCACCGGCCGCCGCGCGACGTCACGCCGGCGGAGCTGCTGCGCGCGTCGGACCTGACGCTGCGGCGCGTGCAGCGCACGGGCAGCCAGTGGGGCCTGTTCGACCGCGAGCTGGACCGGCGCGACCGGCACGACTTCGGCCTGGCCGCCGGGATGGCGGGCGCTTGGGAGACCGGCGAGATCGAGGTCTGCTTCCGGGCGCTGGTGTCCGCGGGCGACGAAGCCGTCCAGGGTGTTGAGGCCCGGCTGCGGTGGAACCACCCGGCCGAAGGGGTGCTGGCGCACGAAACGTGCCTGCGGCTGGCGGCCGAAACCGGGCTGGCCCTGCCGCTGGGCACGTGGCTCCTGCGCACGGCGGCCGACCGGCTGCTGGCGTCCGGGAGCGAACTGCCGCTCACCGTCGAACTCACGCCGCAGCAGGCCGCCGACCCCGAGCTGGTCGGTGAGATCCGCGGGGTGCTGGAGTCGACCGGACTGGCTCCCGCCGCCATCCGGCCCGGCTTCCCGGCCGCGGCACTGCTCGCGGAGTCCGGCGACGCGGCCGACAACCTCAAGGTGCTGGCCGAAATCGGCGTCCAAGCGGAGCTGCACGGCGTCGGCGACGTCACCTGCCTGACCGAGTTCCCGGCGCGCGCGGTCCGCCTCGCGCCGAGCCTGGTGGAGCGGCGCACCCACCCGCTCGTCGAGCCGTCGCTGACGGCGCTGATCGCGGCGGCCCACGAGGCAGGCGCGGTGGTCGGCGTCACCGGGGTGGCGGACGCCGACGAGGTGCGGTGGTGGCGGGAGCGCGGCGTGGACCGCCTGTCCGGCCCGGCGTTCCCCGAGCCGGCCGGCCTTTAGATCCGTACGAGCACTTCGTCGAGGGACTTGCGCCGCAGGTCCGGGACGACGCAGTCGTCGGCCGGGTAGCCGACCGGGATCACCGCGAACGCCTTTTCGTTGCGGGGGCGGCCGAGCAGCTCGCCGAGGAAGCGCATCGGTGACGGCGTGTGGGTCAGCGCCGCCAGGCCGGCGACCTGCAACGCCGTCAGCAGCATGCCGACCGCGATGCCCACCGACTCGTCGACGTAGTAGTGCTTGCGGACGCCGCCGTCGTCGTCGAGGGCGAAGCGTTGCTGGAACACGACGATCAGGTACGGCGCGTCGGTCAGGTGCGGCTTCACCGCGTCCGTGCCGAGCGGCCGCAGCGCGTCGAGCCACGCCTCGCCGAGGCGGCCGTCGTAGGAGATCCGCTCCTCCTCTTCGGCGGCTTCCCGGAGCCGGCGGCGCACGTCGGGATCGGTGACGAGGACGAACGTCCACGGCTGCTGGTGCGCCCCGCTGGGCGCGGTGGACGCCACCGCGATCGCGTCGAGCACCGCGCGTTCGGGGACCGGGTCGGCGGAGAACATCCGGACCGAGCGCCGCGCTTCCATCCGCTGCCGCAGCGCGGCGGCCCGCGCGAGGGCTTCGTCGTCGGGCAGCCGGGCGGGCCGGTAGGGGACCGGGTGGTAGGTCATGTCCGGAGTGTGGCGGGGGACACGCGGGTCGCAGCAGGGCCAGACGTACGATTCGCGGTGTTGAGCGTCCGGTATACGGACAGTAAGGTCAGCCTTGCCACGATTTTTACGCTGAACGGCGCAGTGAAGCTAGGCCAAATGGACCTGTCGCGCGAAGTGATCTCCTCATTACCCTCCAGTAGCAGACAGTGGTGCCGATCACAGTCGCTCCAGGAGGCTCTATGGCGTCGCGCGTCCGTGGACCCGGCTCCGAAGACCTGCGCGAACTGCGGATCCGGCACCTCACCGGCTGCCTCCCGTGCACGCTCAAATGCGCGTACTGCGGGCTGCCGGTGCGGCTCACCGGGCCGGGCGACCACCCCGGCTACGGCGTGGTCGAAGAACTGACCGGTGACCTCGTGCTGCTGCACCGCTTCTGCCGCGGCGCGCTCGGCCGCTGCCGGACGCGGGGGTGCGTGCTGCGGCGCGCCCACCTCGGCCGCGCGACCGAGCAGTACGAAACCGGACGGCGGCGGCCGGGGCGTTACCAGCGCCTGGGTGTCCGCCGGTCGGCCGACCTCGATCTGTACCGGAGGCACTGGCGGATCGCGAAGATGCGGTACGCGTGCAAGGCGTGCCGGTACTACACCGGCTCGCACTGAGCCGGTCCTTCCATCACGACGCGGAGGACTCGTGCTCGTTCGTCTCATCCTCGGCCTGCTCATGACCGTCGTCGGCCTCGCCGTCGCCGGCAAGCGCGTGGCCTTCCTGTACCAGCTGATCAAGGCGGGCCAGCCCGACACGAAGCGGTCGAACGAACTGGGCGCCCGCCTCTTCGCGCAGGTCCGCGAAGTCTTCGGCCAGCGCAAGCTGCTCAAGTGGTCGGTGCCCGGCGCCGCGCACTTCTTCACGTTCTGGGGCTTCGTCATCCTGGCCTCGGTCTACCTCGAGGCCTACGGCGCCCTGTTCGACGAGAAGTTCGCGATCCCGTGGATCGGCCACTGGGCGGTGCTCGGCTTCCTGCAGGACTTCATCGCCGTCGCGGTGGCGGTCTCGCTCGGCGTGTTCACGGTCATCCGGATCCGGAACGCCCCGGAGCGCAAGGACCGCGCGTCGCGCTTCTACGGCTCGCACACCGGCGGCGCGTGGCTGATCCTTTTCATGATCTTCAACGTCGTCTGGACGATGTTCTTCTTCCGCGGCGCCTCCTCGGCGTCGGGCAACTTCCCGTACGACAACGGCGCGTACGTCTCCCTCGGCGTCGGGAACCTGCTGGAGCCGCTGGGCCACTCGACGACCGAAGTCCTCGAGACCGTCGGCCTGCTGCTGCACATCGGCGTCATGCTGGTCTTCCTCAGCATCGTGCTCTACTCCAAGCACCTGCACATCTTCGTCGCGCCGATCAACGTCTCGGCGAAGCGGCTGCCGGACGCGCTCGGCCCGCTGCTGCCGATGGAGTCCGGCGGCGTCGCGATCGACTTCGAGGACCCGGGCGAAGACGACACGTTCGGCCGCGGCAAGATCGGCGACTTCACGTGGAAGGGCATGCTCGACTTCGCCACGTGCACCGAGTGCGGCCGCTGCCAGTCGCAGTGCCCCGCGTGGAACACCGGGAAGCCGCTGTCGCCCAAGCTCGTCATCATGAACCTGCGCGACAACCTCTTCGAGGAGGCGCCCTACATCCTCGCGGGCACCGAGCACGAAGAGGCGCGCCCGCTGGTCGGCCCCGAGGCCGACGGCGGTGTCATCGACCCGGACGTGCTGTGGTCGTGCACCACCTGCGGCGCGTGCGTCGAGCAGTGCCCGGTGGACATCGAGCACGTCGACCACATCGTCGACATGCGCCGCTACCAGGTGATGATCGAATCGGCGTTCCCGACCGAGCTGGGCGGGCTGTTCAAGAACCTGGAGACCAAGGGCAACCCCTGGGGCCAGAACAACTCCGAGCGGCTCGCCTGGACGAAGGACCTCGGCTTCGACGTCCCGGTGTTCGACGGCGAGCTGGGCGAAGACGTCGAGTACGTGTTCTGGGTCGGCTGCGCGGGCGCGTTCGACGACCAGGCCCGCAAGACCGTCCGCGCCACGGCCGAGCTGCTGCACATCGCCGGCGTGAACTACGTCGTGCTCGGCAACGAGGAGTCCTGCACGGGCGACCCGGCGCGGCGCGCGGGCAACGAGTTCCTGTTCCAGATGATGGCCCAGCAGACGGCCGAAACGCTCAACGCCGTGTTCGAGGGCCGCGAGCCGCGCCTGCGCAAGATCGTCACGACCTGCCCGCACTGCCTCAACACGCTCAGCCGCGAATACCCGCAGCTGTACGGGCACTACGAGGTGGTCCACCACACGCAGCTGCTCAACCGCCTGGTCCGCGGCGGCCAGCTGACCCCGGTGAAGGCCGCCGAGGACGGCCCGAAGGTCACCTACCACGACCCCTGCTACCTGGGCCGCCACAACAAGGTCTACACCCCGCCCCGCGACCTGGTCGGCGCGGCGGGCGCCCAGCTCACGGAAATGCCCCGCCACGCCGACCGCGCCCTGTGCTGCGGTGCCGGCGGCGCGCGCATGTGGATGGAGGAGCAGATCGGCAAGCGCATCAACCTGGAGCGCGTGGACGAAGCGATCGCGACCGACGCGGAGACGATCGTGACCGGCTGCCCGTTCTGCCGCGTGATGCTGACCGACGGCCTGGTCCAGCGGCAGAGCGAGCAGAAGGCGGAGAACGTCGACGTCCGGGATGTGGCGCAGCTGCTGCTGGAGCGGGTGAAGACGCCGGACGGCTCGGCTCCGAAGGTCTGACCGCGCGTCAGCCGTCCACAGTGGAAGCGACCACTGTGGACGGTTTCGGCGTCGCGGTCCCCTTGCCGCCCAGCTGGGAAGTGGGCACCCGGTAGGTCTCCCGCGCCGTCGCCGCGGCACCGGCCGCGACCAGGCACACCGCCGCGGTGAAGATCGCGACGCCCAGCCAGTCCGCCTTGCCCGAGCCGATCGCCGCCACGACGCTCGGGGCGAAGCCCGCGACCGCGAAGCCGATCTGGGTGCCGATCGCCATGCCCGAGAGGCGGACGCGGGCGCCGAACATCTCGCCGTAGAGGGACGGCCAGACGCCGTTGACCCCGGAGTACGCGACGCCGAAGAGCAGGATGCCGAGCACGAACAGCAGCGCGTACGAGCCGATCGAGATCGACCAGAGGTACGGGAAGATCAGCACCCCGCAGGCCAGGCAGCCGGCGACGAACACCGGCTTGCGCCCGACGCGGTCGGCGAGCCCGGCCAGCAGCGGGATCGCGGCCAGCGCGACGACGTTGGCGAGCACGCCCACCCACAGCATCGGGGTCCGCGCGAGGCCGATCGTGTTGACCGCGTAGCTGAGGGCGTAGACGGTGAAGATCGTGCTCACCGAGGCGATCGTCGCGGCGACGATGACCCGCAGGACGTCGGCCCAGTGGTCCCGGAACAGCACCGCCACCGGCAGCTTGGCGACCTCGGTGCGTTCGAACACCGGCGTTTCGTCGAGCTTGCGGCGGATCACGAAGCCGACGGCCACAACCAGCGCGCTGCACCAGAACGGCACCCGCCAGCCCCAGGTCAGCAGCTGGTCCTGGGGGAGCGCGGCGACCGGGAGGAAGATCGCGGTGGCCAGGATCTGCCCGGCCTGCGTGCCGCTGAGGGTGAAGCTGGTGAAGTACGCGCGGCGCCGCTCGGGTGCGTGTTCCAGCGACATCGAGTTCGCGCCCGCCTGCCGTAGATGAAGAAGTCGTAGTACTCGAGCGCGCTGCCGATCCAGGCGGCCAGTGCCGCCTTGCGGGGCATCGATCCGGTCACGGGAAGAGCTCCTGACGTCCAGGCAATGTACGGTCTAGTTAGTTAATAGAGGGTGCGAGACCGGGCCTCCGGTGTCAAGAGGGGATTCAGGGGTCCGGTGCCGGTGTGCCGCACCGCGCGTGTCCCGGCCCGTCGACACGCTGTGCCACCAGCGAAAACGCCGTCTTGATCGCGCCTGCTGATCCGGGAATCCTTGCCCGGCGCGGCTTTCGTCGTACCCCTTGAGCGCGCCGAATCCGCTTTCCGGCGCCCAGGCGGTGAAAAACGGCCCGGACACCTTCCTATTCGGACGACTTCTCCCGGCTGCGGGGTTAGTGGGGTGACCGCCCGGCTACTCCCCGTCAGAGTGCCCGGTGGGTTTACAACGTTCCGGCAACCGCCTTGACAGGGCCTGTGGTACGTACCACTCTAACCCCAACATTGGTCTACACCATTTGGGGAGCCTGGCCGTGGCGGCCGGGTATCGAAAGGACGGCATCGAGTGAAACGCTGGCTCAAGCTGGCGGCGGGCGCCGCCGCATTCACGCTCGCGACCGCAGGCTGCGCGGGCTCCAGCGGATCGGACACCGCGGCCTCGTCGAGCGGGAACGCCGCGATCAGCGGCGACGTCACGGTCTGGCTGATGACCGGGTCCGCGCCGACCACCCTGACCGACGCGCTCAACAAGGAGTTCGAGGCCGCGCACTCCGGGGTCAAGGTCAAGTACGAAATCCAGCAGTGGGACGGCATCCAGCAGAAGCTGACCACCGCGCTCGCCGGCGGCACCCCGCCGGACGTGATCGAGATCGGCAACACGCAGACCGCGGCGTTCGCCTCGCAGGACGGCGTGCTGACCGACCTGTCCGCCGACAAGGAGAGCTTCAACGGCGCGCAGTGGCTGAAGGGCCTCGCCGACTCGGGCACCTACGACGGCAAGACCTACGGCGTCCCGTTCTACGCGGCCAACCGTGAGGTCATCTACCGCAAGGACATGTTCGAACAGGCCGGCATCGCCAAGCCGCCGACCTCGAACGACGAGTGGATCGACGCGATCACGAAGCTGAAGACGAAGTTCGGCTCCGACCCCGACTTCCAGGCCCTCTACCTGCCGGGCCAGAACTGGTACTCGCTGCTGTCCTTCATCTGGGACAACGGCGGGGACATCGCCCAGCCGGACGGCAAGAACTTCAAGGCGACGCTGGACAGCGCCGGCGCGAAGGCGGGCCTCGAGTTCTACAAGAAGCTCGTCGACACCTCCGGCACCAAGGCGCCGAAGGACGCGGACGAGGCCAAGCCGCAGCAGGCGACCGTCTACGGCGCCGGCAAGGTGGCCATGATGATCGGCCTCCCGTGGGAGCTGGCGACGGCGGCGAAGACCGACGCGAGCCTGACCGCCAAGACCGGTGCCTTCGCGATCCCGAGCAAGACCGCCGGCCAGAGCGCCCCGGTCTTCCTGGGCGGCTCCAACCTGGCGATCCCGGCCAACAGCAAGAACGTGGCCGCGGCCAAGGAGTACATCAAGCTGCTCTCCAGCGCGAAGTACCAGGGCCAGCTCGCCGCCGCCGGCGTCGTGCCGGGTACCTCGACCGACCTGACCGGCCTGGACAAGGACCCGCTGGGCAGCGTCATGGCCAAGGCCTCCACCAACGGCAAGGCCGTGCCGGCCAGCCCGAAGTGGGGTGACGTGGAGTCCGGCCAGAACCCGGTCAAGGACATGCTGACCGCGTACCTGACCGGCAAGAAGACGCTCGACCAGGCGACCGCCGACGCCAACGCAGCGCTGAACAAGCTCATCGGCGGATGACAGCGACCGCGAACGTGACGATGCCGGCGGGGGCCACCCCGCCGGCATCGCCGCGCGACGCGGGGGCCAAGAAGCGCAAGCGGGGCCGGTTCGGCGACCGGGTCCTCCCGTACCTGCTGCTCCTCCCCGCGCTCGCCGCGATCCTCGTGCTGCTCGCCTGGCCGCTGGTCCAGGTGCTCGCGATCAGCTTCCGCAAGCTCGACATCGGCCAGCTCGTCTCCGGCAAGACGGTCTGGATCGGCTTCGACAACTACACGAACACGCTCTCGGACCCGGAGTTCTGGACCGTCACCTTCCGGACCCTGGTCTTCACCGCCGCCATCGTGGCCGCCACCATCCTGGGCGGGCTGCTGCTGGCGGTGCTCATGCGCCACCTCGGCCCGGTCGTGCGGATCATGGTCCAGGTGACGCTGGTGCTGGCCTGGGCCACCCCGGTGATCGCCACGACCACCGTGTTCCAGTGGATCTTCGACCAGCAGTACGGCATCCTCAACAAGACCCTCGACCGGCTGGGCTTCCACGGCTTCATCGGCTTCTCGTGGTTCTCCAGCGGCCCCAGCACGCTTGCCGTGATCGGGCTGCTGATCGTGTGGCAGGCCGTGCCGTTCGTGACCTTCTCGCTGTACGCGGGCATCATCGGCGTCTCGCGGGAGCAGTACGAGGCCGCCGGCATCGACGGCGCCAGCGCGTGGCAGACGTTCCGCGCGGTCACCTGGCCCGCGATCCGGCCGATCACCACGATGGTGACGTTCCTGTCGGTGCTGTGGGACTTCAACGCCTTCGCCCAGATCTGGGCGATCCGCGAGGGCGGCCCCGACGGCGGGAGCACCACGCTGGCCGTCGTGCTGTACCTCAAGGGCATCGCGGGCAACCACTTCGGCGCGGCGGGCGCGATCGCGACCCTGATGCTGATCGTGCTCGCGCTCATCACGGGCCGGTACATCCAGCTGCTCACCCGGACCCGGGAAGGTGATCTGTCGTGAAGAAGTCGCTCTCGCAGCGGATCGTGCTCGCGGTGGTCGGCGTGCTCGTCGCGCTGGCGATCGTCTTCCCGACGTACTGGATGTTCGTCACCTCGCTCCGGACGCCCGGCGAGATCCTGTCGCCGAAGTACGACCTCATCCCGACGTCGTTCTCGTTCGGCAACTTCGCCACCGCGCTCGGCAAGGACAACTTCCCGACGTACCTGATGAACAGCCTGATCGTCACCGTCGGGTCGGTGCTGTGCGCGCTGGTCGCCGGCACGCTGGCGGCGATCCCGCTCTCGCGGCTGCGGTTCACCGGCCGCAAGGGCTTCCTGGTGCTGGTCATGGTGGCGCAGCTGGCCCCGGTGTCGGCCCTGTTCATCCCGCTGTTCCTGCTGATGCGGGACGCCGGGCTGCTCAACACGCTGCCGTCGCTGCTGCTGATCTACTTCGCCACCACGCTGCCGTTCACGGTGTGGATGCTCTACGGCTTCGTCAACGGGATCCCGTACGAGCTGGAAGAGGCCGCGATGATCGACGGCTGCAGCCAGACCGGCGCGTTCCGCCGGGTGACGCTGCCGCTGCTCGGGCCGGGACTGGTCACCACGTCGGTGTTCAGCTTCATCACCGCGTGGAACGAGTACCTGTTCGCGCTGGTCTTCATCCAGGACAAGCCGAAGGAGACCCTGCCGGTGTGGCTCGCGTCGTTCCGCACGGCGTTCGCCACCGACTGGGGCGGGGTGATGGCCGCGTCGGTCATCTACGCGGTCCCGGCGCTGATCTTCTTCCTGCTCGTGCAGCGCAAGCTGGTGTCCGGCGCGACCGCCGGCGCTGTGAAGGGGTAGCGCGTTGAGTTCACCGGAGAAGCTCGCCGAAGCCGTCCTCCTGCCCGGGTTCGCCGGGACGACCGCGCCGGACTGGCTCCGCCGCCGGATCGCCGCCGGCCTCGGTGGGGTGGTCCTGTTCGGCCGCAACGTCGTCGACGACGAGCAGGTCGCCGCCCTCACCGCGCAGCTGCGGGGTGGGCGCGACGGCGTCGTGGTCGGGATCGACGAGGAGGGCGGCGACGTCACCCGCCTCGACGTGAACACCGGGTCGTTCGTGCCGGGCCCGCTGGCGCTGGGCGCGGCCGACGACCCGGAGCTGACCACGGCGGTCGCCGCCGCGCTCGGGGAACGGCTCGCGGCCTGCGGCGTGACGCTCGACCTGGCGCCGTGCGCGGACCTGACCCTGGCGGCCGAGGACCCGATCATCGGCGTCCGGGCGTTCGGGTCCGACCCGGCGAAGGCGTCACCGCACGTCGCGGCGTTCGTGACGGGGCTGCAGAAGTACGGCGTGGCGGCGTGCGCCAAGCACTTCCCGGGCCACGGCGCCGCGACCGAGGACTCGCACGTGGCGCTGCCGGTGCTGCCGCGGACGCCGTACGAGCTGCGGGAGATCGAACTGGTCCCGTTCGCCGCGGCGATCGAGGCGGGGGTGCGCTCGGTGATGTCGGGCCACCTGGTCGTCAAGGCCTGGGGCGAGGAGCCCGCGACGCTCAACCGCGTCGCGCTCACCGACGTCCTGCGCGGCGAGCTGGGCTTCACCGGCGCGGTCATCACCGACGCGCTGGAGATGGGCGCGGTCTCGGGGGAGTACGGCAAGCACGACGGCCTCGGCCGCTCGGCCGTGCGGGCCCTGGCCGCGGGCGCCGACGCGCTCTGCCTGGGTGGCGCGGCGTTCGAGGCCGAGCACTTGGACGCGTGCGTCG